>NZ_JADBGC010000030.1:0-123807 GCF_014892245.1 Microbispora sitophila
GTGGACCAGGACCAGCAGCGCGGGCCGTGCCGCGACCCTGTCGGGCACGTAGAGGTACATGTTCAGGTTCGTCGGGTTGGTGCCGAAACCGGTCACCCGGGTCAGCGACGCCGCCGCGGCGGGCCGGACCCCGAGAAAAATGCCCGCCACCACCAGAGGTAAGGCGACGGCCGCCAGTACCGCTCTGAGTCTTTGTCTCACGCTGTTTCCTCATGTTGGGTCTTGGAGTGAGCCGTCCGGCAGACTCCGTAATGGACGCGGCCGTGGTCGCCTTCGGCGAAGGCGACCACGGCAGGAACCTCACCGTCAGACGCGGGTCCAGCGCTGGTTGGCCTGTCCACTGCAGGACCAGATCTGGAGCTTGACGCCGTTGGCGGTCGAGTAGTTGGGGACGTCCAGGCACTTGTTCGCGCCGACCGCCGTGATGGTGCCGTCGGAGTTGAAGCGCCACTGCTGGTTGCTCTGCCCGTTGCAGTCCCAGATGATCACGCTGCTGCCGTCGGCGGTGCCGCCGCCGTTCACATCGAGGCACTTGCCGCCGTAGACCCGTAGCTCACCGGCACTGGTCAGCGTCCACTGCTGGTTGCTCTGCCCGTTGCAGTCCCAGATCTGCACCTGGGTGCCGTTGGCCTGCGAGACGCCGGTGACGTCCAGGCAGCGGCCCGACCCCACCCCCCGGATGGCACTGGTGGAGGAGGTCGGCGACGGGCTGGGGCTGGTGTCGGGGCCCTGCCCGATGCTGCCGGGCACCGACTGGAGCGCCGCGTACCAGGCGGCGGCCATCTTGTCGTAGCCGGTCGCGGTCGGGTGGACGCCGTCGATCAGGTCGGCGGTGGTCAGCTTGCTGTGCATGTCGACCAGATGGACGTGCTTGCCGCTGCTGACCTTGGACTGCACGATGCCGGGGATGGCCGCGTTGAAGGTGCGGGCGGCGGCCTCCTGGCCGGAGTTCGACAGCGGGATGATGGTCGCGACGAACACCTCGGCGTTCGGCGCGGCGGCGGTGATGTGGTCGATCAGCGTGGACAGCCGCTGCGGCGCGCCGGACAGGTTGTAGTTCTGCAGCACGTCGTTGGTGCCGATGTGCAGCAGCACCGTACGCGGGGTGAAGGTGCGCAGCCAGCCGGTGATGTTCGCGTCGATCTGGTCGATCCGCCACCCGGGGTGTCCCTCGTGGTCGTGGTCGCCCAGACTGGCGGGCCCGTTGTACTGCGACCCGACGAAGTCGATCGTGTAGCGGCCGGCGGCCAGGCGCTGCCACAGCCCGATCCGGTAACCGCCCGGCACCTGTGTGCCCTCGGTGATCGAGTCGCCCAGCGGCATGACCCGCACCCCGCCGTTCGACTCGGCGAGGGCGACACCCGTCCCCACCAGCGTGCCCGCCATCGCCACGACCACGGCCAGCAGCGCCGCGATCGACCAACGTCTCCACGTACGCAGGGACAGCCCTCCATCCGTCGGAAGGCGATGCGGCCGGTTCGGCCTATGGCGGAATTCCGGCCTACTTCCGCCGAGCCGGCTGCGAGGGGTGACTCCGGCGCCGACCAGGCGCAGAAGGGATGTGATCTTCATGGATGCTCCTGGGGAGAGTGTGGGACAGACCGTGGGCTGTTATCGCTCACATGCGGGTGGCCGCCCGTGCAGCCTGATCCGTGCCTAGGGGAGGCGGCCGTCGTCCGTGTGGTCCGGACTCGGCCTGTGCCGCAGAGGCGGGCCCTGATTCGGAAATCCCGGATCCGGACCAATTCTGTTAGCGTTAACATTTGTGTCTACAGGACGAGCCCTCTCTCTGTGCTGACATGAGGTGGTGGTGCGGCGGAGCAAATACGACGGCCGACCTCACGTCAAGGCTCCCGCCTCTCACCGCCTGGCTCCCCAATCTGCCCGGGCGCGTCATCTGCTGCGACGAGGGCGAGGCCCGATCGCTGCGGGGTGCGGGGATGAAACTTTCACCGACACCTATATGGCGGCGATGAGCCGGCAGAACCGCTCTGCCGGGGTTGACGAAATTTCCCCCGAAGGATCGGAGGAAACACCAGATGAAGGCCGGAGTCTCTCTTGAGAATCCAGGAAACGATCCGCCCTCGGCCCTGACATGTTTCGCGGCGGTTTCCCGGCTGACTGCCCGGAGTGTCGTCTCCTCCGGGGCCGGTGGCGGGCGGCAGCTACCGCCGTGGCGGCGCGGCGGGCCCGGGCTTACGTTCAGCCGTCAGGAACGGTGATCCCGGGCGCGGGCGGGTCCGGTCGTGCCACGCAGGGAGATGGGCGGCGCGACCAGGAGATGGCCGTGCGGGGTGGCGGGATCGGCGATCAGCCGGATGAGCATCTCGACGGCGCGGGCACCGAGCTCATCCGCAGGGACGTCGGCGGCCGTGAGCGGAGGGTGCAGGTTCTCCGCCCAGTGGCGCGCGCAGACGCCGGCGATGGAGAAGTCGCGGGGCACGACCAGGCCCGCCTGGGCGAGCGCGTGGTACATCCCCGGGGTGGCGGCCTCGTTGATGGTGGCGATCGCGGTCAGGTCGGGGTGCTCGCCGAGGAGCCGCTCGACGCAGGACACCCCCGACTGGGCGTCGTCGGCGCAGCACGTCTGCACGCCGTCGAGACCGCGCTCGGTCATCGCGCGCGTGAAGCCGGCCTGGGCGCGGTGACCGGGACCATACCCGGCCGCCACCAGCTCCTCCGAGCGGTTGACCAGGGCGATGCGGCGATGGCCGAGGTCGGCCAGGTGATGCACACAGTTGGCGATCAGCTTCTCGTAGTCGATGTCCACCCAGGACATCTCCTCGGCGCGGCTGGTGCGGCCGATTCCGACGAAAGGCAGCCCGGCCTGCCGCAGGCGGGTGACCCGGTCGTCCTCCAGCCGTATCTCCATGACGATGACGCCGTCCACGCGTCTGCCGCCGACCACGCGCTCGAACGACCGGTCGTGCTCGCCCCCGGACGGTGACAACAGGACGTCCAGGTCGGCGCGTGCAGCGGCGTCGACGACGCTGGCCACGAAGCCGAGTTGCATGTCGGTCAGGCGACGGCTGGCGGGAGGGATGACCAGGCCGATGGTGTGGGTCCTGCCTTCCTTGAGCGCCTTGGCGGCGGCGTTGGGCCGGTAGCCCAGTTCGTCGATGACCGCTTGGATGCGCCGGCGTGTCTCCTCCGACACGGGGCGCTTGCCGCTGAGCGCGTACGAGACGGTGCTGCGCGCCACACCCGACCGCTTGGCGATCTCCCCGATATTCACCGGCGCTCCTCACCTGATCCGACCGATATGCACATCGTAAGTCGAATCGAGCGCATGAAACGACGATCGCGACCCGTACGGCGTTCCGCTCGACCCCGTTGACGTGCGGAGTCTGTGGATCCATGGTCTTACGAACCGATTCGAAGCCGAGAGGGGAGGATCGCGTCTCGTCAAGCGAGCGGTCCTGTGTGCAGCCCGTGGGGCCCGCAAGGCCGGACGCCGGTCGGACGTGTGCCGCACGTCCGACCGGCGTGGCGGTCAGGGCGAAGCGGGTCGGCGCCCGCCCGTCACCGGGTCAGCTTCGGGTCCACTTCTGACTGGTCGTGCCGGTGCAGGACCACAGTTGCACCTTCGTGCCGTTCGAGGTGCCGAAGTTGCTCGCCTCCAGGCACAGGCCGGACTGCACGCCGGTGATGGTGCCGTCGGCGTTGACGTTCCACTGCTGGTTGGCTTGGCCGTTGCAGTCCCAGATGATCGCTCTCGTGCCGTTCGCGGTTCCGGCGGCCTCGGCGTCCAGGCACTTGGTGCCGTACACCTGCAGTTGCCGCGAGGAGGTGTACGTCCACTGCTGGTTGGTCTGGCCGTTGCAGTCCCACAGTTGGAGCTGCGTGCCGTTCGTCTGCGACAGGTTCGGCACGTCGAGGCAGCGGCCGGCGTTGACGTTGCGCAACGCCGACGTCGACTCCCCGCCGCTCGAGGGCGGCAGGAGTGTGATGGTGAAGGTGTCGTCGACGGCGGTGTGCGGCAGGTTGACGGTCGTGCCGTTGCCGGACAGGGTCGCCACGGTGTTCTGGACGGTGACCGGTCCCTGGACCGCGCCGCCGCCGTTGTAGGGGATGCGCTCGACGAGAACGCGGACCTGGTTGTTCTGCACGATGCCGCTGGTGGTGTCCAGGCGCTGCAGATTGACGGCGATGTTGCCGGTGGTGCGGCCGCCGCCGACGAGGATCTTCGCGTTCCCGCTCGTCTTGGTGGCGAAGGCGTCGTAGTTGGAGCTGGGGGTGACGGAGGCGATCTGTCCGGTCTGGGAGCCGTAGAAGCGGTAGACCCACCATTCGCCCTTCGGCGAGTACTGGCCGGAGGAGTTGTGGGTGAGGAGGTTGGCCAGGTCGTTGTGCAGGTTGCTCCCGCCGGCCCAGTTGGCGCGCAGGCCGTCGGCGCCGGCCCGCTCCAGCCGGGCGATGTACCAGGCGCCGTCGGCCGGGTTCTGCTCGTTGGAGGCGCCGTATTCGTTGATCTGGTAGGGGCGCGGGTGGGCGATGCCGCGGGAGTTCAGCGTGGTGTCGGCCGTCGCGACGTTGGCCACCGGGTCGCCGGGCAGGGAGTGCCAGCTGACGATGTCGGGGACGACGTTGTTGGCCTTGACGTAGTCGAGGTACTGCGTCCACCAGCCGCCGGTGGACGGCACGCAGGCGCAGCTGGGGCCCACGATCAGGTGGGAGGGGAAGGCGGCGCGGATGCGCTGGTAGGCGCGTTTCCACATCTCGAAGTACTGCGACTGGGGGCGGTTCCAGAACAGGGTGATGTTGGGCTCGTTCCAGATGTCCCACTGGACCGGCGCACCGGTGGCCCGCACGTCGTCGATGAGGCGGGTGAGGAAGTTGTCGTAGTCGGTCCAGTTGCCGTTGTCGCCGGGGAAGCGGGAGATCGGGTAGCCGTCGGCGCCCCATAGATCATGGACGAGCAGGACGAATTGGCCGCCCAGTGACCGAGTGCGTAGCAACTGGGCGCGGGTGGCGTTCCACCGGCGGTCGTACTTGCCGGACACCCAGCCGCCGGGGCTGTCGAGCTGGGCGCCCCCGGCCCGCATGTACCGGAACTTCACGTCGGTGAAGTAGTTGTCCGGGGGCGCGGCCGCGTTCTCGGTCATGCCGTAGATCCACCCCGACGCTCGGTAGGTCGGGGAACCACCCGCGACTGAGAAGTCGACGGTGATGGACTCGTCGGCGGCCTGGGCCGGCGCGGCGGTCGCGAGGACGGACGCGACGACGAGGGCCGCGGCGGAGAAGAGGGCGGCCAGACCGCGGCGGCGGCTATGCCGCCGACTCAAGGCGATGTTCACTCGTGACTCCTTCGACGGAAAGGGGGGTGGTGGGGATCGCAGGACGAGCCGGGCCTTGTCCTGGACCCTGTGGCGTCGCCGTCTGTCGGTCGGGTGAAGCGAAAGAGCGGCCTATAACGCAGGCGACGTGGTCGAATCGATTCGCCAATAGGTTAGATTTTGGCGGGAAGGCGTGTCAATCGCATGTGTCCGGCATGTGAAGGGCATATGTCCGAACACCTGGATCTGCGGAGGTTCTACGGGTCGGGCATGAAACTTCCAGTTCAAGACTTGCTTCGAATCGATTCGCGAATTGCGTTTCCGAACATCCCTGGACGCACGGATGCCCCTCCCAGGTGATCACTCGCTACGGCTGGCGGGTTTGGAGCCTTGCGCCGGAGCGCGCCGCGTACGTATCTTGCCGATGTATCGGAGCGATACATCGAAACGGCAGAGTGCACGGCCCAGGTCACGTTGGTTCCGGTCGGCCGCCTGCGGGGCTGCACACCTACCGGAGACCGCAGGCGAAAGGGGCTGCGATGAGGCGGATCGACTACAACTCGGAGCAATACCAGGACTACGCGCGCGGCCGCGCGCTCACCGAGCAGCAACTGCAGGCATGGATCAGCGCATTCGGAGCTCTCCTGCCCGAGCGGCGTCCGCTGGCCGGGTTGGACGTCGGCTCGGGGACCGGGAGGTTCACCCCTGCGCTGGCGCGAGCGTTCGGGCCGGTGATCGGCGTCGAGCCGTCGGTACGCATGCGCGAGACAGCGCAGGCGCAGTCCCGGCATCCCGGTGTGCGATATCTGGCGGGCTCCGCAGAGGACATTCCGGTGCCGTCCGGCAGCGCCGACTACGCTGTCATGTTGCAGGCCTGGCACCACGTCCAGGACAAGCCGCGGGCAGCCCGCGAACTGGCCAGGGCGCTCAGGCCCGCCGGGCGGCTGCTACTGCGCTCCGGGTTCAGCGATCACATGCCCAGGATCTGGTGGCTGGAGTACTTCCCCCGCGGCTTCGAGGTGGACGCCTCGATGTTCCAGCCGCTGCACGAGGTCATCGAGACGTTCACGGCGGCCGGCTGGCGTGTCGCCGGCTTCGGCACGGTCACCGAGCCGTCCTCCGGCACGCGCGGCGAGATGCTCGAACGGCTGCGCCTGCGCACCCATTCGGTCTTCGCCCACTTCACTCCCGACGAACTGGCGGCCGGTTTCCGCCGCCTGGAGCAGGCCGTCGCCGCGGATCCCGGCGCGCCGGCGCCTGCAGAACCTGCCCTCCTGCTCACGCTCGAACGACTCTGGTAACGGTGCCCGTGATGCTGTCCGCAGAAAGGGCGCGCTTGCGGTCGGCGCTTTGCGGCCCGCCCCGGTCGGGGGAGCCGGCTCTCCTGCCGGGACGGGTCACCGCACGCGGGGCTTCTCGGAGGCGGCCGCTGTCGCGACGTCGCGGGGATAGGAGTGCCTGCCGTGGAGAAGGATGATCGCGTTCGCCATCAGGGGCGCGAGCATGATCAGAAAGGTGTACTGCAGGCCCCGCGCGCTCGTGGCGCCGCCCGAGCCGAGGACGTCGGCCAGGAATCCGAAGGTCACGGGGGCGATGGACTCCGCGCCCATTCGAAGGAATGTCCGTATGCTTTCCGCGCGTCCCCAGAGCCGGAAGTGGACGACGTCGAGGCGTGCGGCGTCCAGCGGGGGATTGGCGGCGGCAAGGCACCCGGCGGCGACGAGGAAGAACGGCAACGCCGTCGCCGTCGACGTCGTCAGCAGAGCCGGGACGAAGAACACGGCGGTGGTCAGGTAGGCGACCGCGGGAACGATCATGTGCGCGCTGAGACGACCACGGCGAACAAGGTGGTCGGCGATCCGCCCACCGCTGAGAACGCCCGCCAGGGCACCGAAACCGACGAGTACGGCCGGGCCCGTGACCGCCGCCGCGGTGAGACCGTACTGCCGGTCGACGAAGAGCACGCCGAAGCTTCGCAGGCCGGCGAAGAAGAAGTATCCGACCGCGGACGCGGTGATCAACACGACGTTCGTGCGTATCCGCAGGACGTAGAGGGCCGCCTCCCACATCGACATCCGCGTGGGGTCTCGCCGCAGCATCAGCCCAGGGTCGGGTTCGACGCCGCGGCCCGTTAAGGCGAAGTGCACCGCATCGCTCCGGCTCGGTGACGTGCCGGAATCCCGCTCCGCGTCCGGACGGTGCCCGTCCGGACGCAGCCGTCCCTGGCCGCCGCGCGTCGGCTCGGGAAGCTTACGCGCGATCACGATCACGAGGAGGATCCCGAACAGCGCGAGCAGGCAGAACGCGGCACGCCATGACAGCAGGTGCGCAAGATTGCCACCCACCAGCAGGCCGAGTCCGACGCCGAGCATCTCTCCGCTGAGGATGAACCCGTAGACGCGGGCTCGTTCACCCGGCGGGAAGAAGTCGCCGATGAGGGAGCTGAGCGTGGGCCCGGCCGTGGCCGACACGGCGCCGAGCGCCAGCCGCGACAGCAGGAGCCACTGGTACGAATCCGCCACGCCGCCGGCCAGCATCGCCAGCACCCACAGCACGACGCTGGCGGCCAGGAGCCTGACCCGCCGTACTCGATCGGTCAGCACACCCACGGGTATGACAGCCAAGGCGGCCGAGGCCGACGACACCGCGGTCAAGGAACCGAGTTCGGTATTGGTGATGCCCAGACTCTCCTTGAGCTCCACCGCCACCGCTCCCACGGTTCCCTTGTCCGCCGCGTCGAGCGCCAGCACGCAGGCGAGGACGGCGATGACCTGGAAGCGCGCCGGGCCTCCCACGGCAGCGGTCACCCACCGCACGGCCCAGTCGACCGCCGCACGCACCCAACCCCCTGGTTTCGCGGACATGCTGCTCCATCACCGGGTCGCAGGAACGCGGACAGTCGCAGGCAGGTCAATCGGAGTGAGAGAGGCTTCGCAGCCGGCCTGGCCGCGAATCCGCAGTCCAGGCTCCTGCCCGGCCGCTCGATGCTCGTAGGAAAGGAAGCAGGTCAAGCTGGACGAGATGACAGGATCACCTCGCCTCTCTTCGTCCACTCCCCGGCCTGGACGAGGCGTCGCGCCGGTGCGGGAAACTCTGGCCGCAACCTTTGCCGACGTTTTGGAGCGATATCCAGGAACTCGGGTACACGACGTGGGCCGGCGCAGCTCCATGGCACAGCCGGTCAGCGAGCCCGGAGTCTCGTCGGCCATGCGGACCAATCCACACCACGACGGCCCCCCAGCTCGTCGACGAACCGCGGATGGTCGTCGCACCGGCGGTTGTGGGCCACGGCAGGCGGGTGTTCGAGGGCGACGACGTCCAGTCGTGGAGGTGCTGCTCGAGGTCGAACGGGGCAAGAACGGCACGTTGTTCCTGGACTACGGCCGCTGAGACACCATCCGCGGCACCACCGTGACCCCGGAACCGGCCAACCCGCACACCCGGATCTGCTTCGTGAGGCCTCGACGCGGTGCCGGTCGGGAGTGCACCCGGCCCTGCCTTCCCCGGTCAGGGCCGGAGCACGATCTTGCCGTGCGTGTGCCCGCGTTCCAGCTCGCGGAACGCGTCCCGCACCCGCTCCAGCGGGTAGACGCGGGCGATCGGCACCTCGAGTTCCCCGCGTGCGGCGAGCCGGGCGAGTTCGCCGAGCACGACCGCGCACGCCGCCGCGCCTTCTCCGTAGGTCAGCGCGCCGACCTTGGCCGCGGTCTGCCAGTCGCGGATCGTGTTGATCCGCTCGGGCCGCACGCCCAGCTCCACCGCCAGATCCACGTAGCCGTCGCCGAACGTGTCGATGAAGGCGTCGACGTTCCCGCCGGAGGCCTGCCGGATCCGCTCGGCCACACCCTCCCCGTACTCGACCGGTACGACGCCGCGATCCTTCAACCAGGCGTGGTTCGGCTCGCTCGCCAGCCCGATCACCGTGGCGCCGCGCCGCCGTGCGAGCTGCACGGCAAGGGACCCGACGCCGCCCGCCGCACCGGACACGACGACCGTGTCGGCCGGTCCGGGGTCGACCGCGAACACGGTGGCGTATGCGGTCGTGCCGGCCACGTACAACGATCCGGCCACGTCCCAGGACAACCCTTCCGGACGCGGGGTCAGTTGCACGTCGTCGACCACGACATACTCCGCGTGACTTGCCCTGTTGTGCGTGAAGCCGAGGACCTCGTCGCCCACCGCGACGCCACGCACCTGCGGACCGACCTCCACCACGACGCCGGCCAGATCGCTGCCCTGTCCGGAGGGGAACGTCGCCGGCCAGCGGTCGTGCCGTGCGCCCTTCCGGATCATCACCTCGCCGGGCTGGATTCCGGCCGCGCGGACCTCGACCAGCACTTGCCCGGGGCCGGGCACCGGACGCTCCACCTCCTCCACCCGAAGCACATCGATCTCGCCGTACTCGTGGAACCGTACTGCCTTCATCGTGTGATATCCGCTCTTCCTCGTTCGGATGGGCCGTGGACGGCCACACCGCGACTATGCCTCCGTCATCGACGGCTCAGGAACGGAGCGGTCTCCCTAGGATCGACGGTCCCAGGACGTGTTTGACGAACGGTGATATCACTGCCGATATGGGGATTCACCGCGACGACCTCGCCCATTTCCTGCGCCGGTCCCGGGAACGGCTGGCGCCACGGGACGTCGGACTGGTCGAGGGACCGAGGCGGCGTACGCCGGGACTGCGCCGCGAGGAGGTCGCGGCGCTCGCCGGGATGTCGGCCGACTATTACATGCGGCTTGAGCAGGCCAGGAGCCCGCAGCCCTCGGTTCAGGTGCTGGCCGCGCTGACGCGCGCGCTGCGGCTGACCATCGACGAGCGGGACCACCTGTACCTGCTCGCCGGGCACCGCCCGCCGGAGGGGGCGCGGGCCGGGGAGTACCTGCGGCCGAGCATGCTGTACCTCCTCGACCGGCTGGACAGCGTTCCGGTGCAGGTCCTGAGCGATCTGGGCGACCTGCTGGCACAGAACGACATGGCGCAGGCGCTGTTCGGGTGCGTGTGCACGGTGGCCCAGGAGGACCGCAACATCGTGCTGCGCTGGTTCACCGACCCGGACGTGCGGAGCCGCTTCGCAGCCGAGGAGCACGAGGAGCACGCCCGGCAGCTGGTCGCCGACCTGCGCGCCGCGGTGGCCCGCCGCGGGGACGACGCGGCATCCCGCACACTTGTCAGCCGGGTCCGCGCGGCCAGCGCCGAGTTCGCGGCGCTCTGGGACCGGCACGAGGTCGCGGTGCGCAGGTCACACCCGTACCGGCTCACGCATCCCGAGCTCGGCAGGATCGAGTTCGACTGCGAGGTGCTGGCGACGCCCGCGGCGGACCAGCGACTGCGGGTCTTCACCCCGCCGCCCGGCGGCACCGACGCGCTGGACATGCTGCGCGTGCTCGGCCCGCAGCACCGGCACGACACCGCCGCGACGCGCACCTGAGTGGACGAACGTTCAAAAGACGCCCCGTGCCTTGCCCCTCAGAGATCCGGCCAAGATGGCACCACATCCGTAAAACGGGAGACGCAACCGCATGAATACGCCCCCGTCGCCACCTGGAGCGGAGCGGACTGACGGGTCATCCGTCCAGATCGGCGCTCTCGTTCCGCTGACCCGGCCTGGCTGGGTCGAGGCAGGCCGGCACCTGCTCGCTGGACTCGAGCTGGCCGTCAGCGAGGTCAATGACGCCGGTGGGATCGCCGGAAGACCACTCGAGCTGGTGGTCCGAGACACCGCGGCCGATCCACAGAGGGCCGCGGCGGCCGTAGACGAACTGGCTCGCCTGGGCGTGGCCGCCCTGGCGGGGGAGTATCACAGCGTCGTCGCTCGCGCCGCCGCCGCCAGGGCCGACGCCCTCGGCCTGCCGTTCCTCTGCTCGTCGGCGGTTCTCGACGCGCTCACCGAACAGCCGACGGAATGGGTCGCGCGCCTCGCCCCGGCGCAGTCCCACGGCTGGCAGATCTACGCGGACTTCCTCCTCGGCGCGGGCCACAGTCGAATCGCCGTAGCAGCAGAGTCGAGTGTCTACTGGGCATCCGGGGCCCGCATTCTGCGGGACTACCTCGCTCCCCGCGGCGGCACCGTCATCGAACTCGACATGCGCGCGCTCGCCCCCACGGCCGTTTGCGACGAACTCGTTGAGAATCGCGCGACAGCCCTGCTTCTTCTGGTCGGCCACCCGGAGCCGGCGGTGTCGATCGTCACGTCTGTACGCCGCCACCGGCGCCTCGCCGAGATCATGATCGGCGCCCCGGCCGGACAACCGGAGTTCGCGGAATGGGCGACGTTGCTGGGCGACGACGGCACCGCGATCCCGTTCCTGCGCTACCTGCCCGAGCTCCTCAGCCCACTCGGTGCACGAGTCGAGACGGCCCTCCGCGAGCGGCTGGCCGAAGCGCCCTCCTTCGTCGCCTTCGAGGGCTACGACACGATCGCCGTCCTCGCCGATGTGCTGAGTTCTCACGGCGGGGACCGGGCGCGCATTGCCGAATCCTGGCCGGGCGTCGCGGTCGAAGGCACCCGTGGGCAGATCCGGTTCTCCCGCACGCCAGGCATCAGCGTTTGGCAATGGGCTTGGACGCCGATCCACGTCGTTGATCGAGATCCGGCGGAACCGGATCGCTTTCGGATCCTCCACGCCGGATGAGAGAGCATGGCCCTCGCATTCTCGGACTATCGCGGGGCAGCCGGCGCTAGAGCCTGCCTGACAAATGATCACGGGTTGGTGACGGCAAGGGCCGTCCGTGGCGCGATCATCGTCTCTCGCCACCCGTGATGCGCCAGAACTCGCGCATGCAGGGCATGCACATCAGGTTCTCAGCTCTGAATGCGTCGGTCGTACTCCATTTGATGCCTCTGGATTTCGTCCGCGTTGTCGACCGTCCAGTCGTACAACCGGCCGAACGGCTCGCGCAGCGATTCGCCGAGCGGCGTGAGTGAGTACTCGACCCCGACCGGCGAGGTGGGTAGCACGCGGCGCGCGATCATCCCGTTGCGCTCCAGGCGGCGCAGGGTCTGGGTCAGGACGCGCTGGGTGACGCCCTCAAGGCGGCGCTTGATCTCGTTGAACCGCCTGGGCTCGTTGAGGACCGCCATCACCATCATCGACCACTTGTCGGCGATCTGGTCGAGGATGGGGCGGCTGGGGCAGTCGGCCCGGTAGACGATGTCCGCTGAGGTGCCGGCTTCGGGAATGGCCATATCGGTATCCTTCGCGATCCTTGAGATGCCGAAAGTGCGTTATTGACGGCTGGTCGCTCGCCGCCACATCGTAAGTATGCATCGGGAACCTAGATGCACTTCAGATACGGATCGGGGATCTCCATGAACGACGCCTACACGACCCTGCGGGTGAGCCGCGAAGCCGGCATCGCCCGCGTCACCCTCGACAATCCACCCGTCAATGTCTTGGACGTCGCTCTGATGGGCGACCTCCGGCGCCTGCTGACCGCGCTGCGGGACGACGACTCGGTTCGGGTCATCGTGTTCGACAGTGCCAATCCCGAGTTCTTCATCGCCCACGTCGACATGTCGCTTGGTGACACGCCGGACGCGTTGGACGAGTTCGCGCAAGACCTTCCGGATGGTGTCAACGTTTTCCAGGCTTTGGGGGAACTGCTGCGGCGCCAGCCCCAGGTGACCATCGTCAAGCTCGCCGGGATGGCGCGCGGCGGCGGGGCGGAGTTCGTCGCCGCAGCGGACATGACGTTCGCGGCGATCGGCCGTGCTGGGATCGGCCAGATCGAAGCCCTCATGGGCATCGTGCCCGGCGGAGGTGGCACGCAGTATCTCGCCACCAGGGTCGGCCGCAACCGCGCGCTGGAGGCGGTGCTGAGTGCCGACCTGTACGACGCCAAGACCGCGGAGCGCTACGGCTGGGTCAACCGGGCCGTCCCCGCCGATGAACTCGACGACGTCGTCGACCGGCTCGCCCGCAACATCGCCGCCTTGCCCGAGGGCGTGATCGCAGCGGCCAAGCGCGCCATTCTTCCGGAGGACCTGGCCGAGGGGCTCCTGCGGGAGAACGACGCCTGGACGGGACAGATCATTCGCCCTGTGGCCACAGAGCTGATCCGCGACGGACTGGCCCATGGCGCCCAGACCCCCGACGGCGAACGCGATCTGGAGGGCCTCCTCCGGCGACTGGCCGGTTAGGGCCCGGAGGGACGACGCGGCCCGGTCCTTCGCGCGGCACCTGAAGTGAGGCCGGGCCGTCAGGGGCCGGGTCGGCGGCCTGTCGGGCAACCGTCGTTTGCCGTTACTTCGGCCTCGTGCAGGCTTGGTATGTCAGGAGTTGATCTGACGGCCCCGTCACTGGAGGCCACGACGGGAGGGTGCGGCTGTGGGACCTGACCTGAAGGGTCGGTTCGCTCTGCAGCCCTGCGCCAGCTCATCCTGCCGGCCCCGTCCCGCCCCCGGTCATCGCTCAAGCCCTCGGGGTTCACGACAAGACCACCAACGTATCGCCGCCTAAGCAGGCGATTCCTGGAAACCGATACGCCCCGATTATCGCGGACAGTGATCAAACGAGTACTGCCACAGTTCTCGCCCTGCAGAGGATGACCAACTACGTCGACAAGCCGGCCGGGACCGAGATCGACCGGCCTCCGGCCTTCTGAGGTTCCCGCCCAAGCCGCCTGACCGGCTTGATCAACAGCAGCGCCGCCACCACGCCGACCGTCACCAGGGCCGACCCCAGCATGAAGGCGCGCGGTTCGACCAGCGCGGTGACCGGACCGGCCAGCGCCTGTCCGACTGCCATGCCCGCGACCGACCCGGCCACCTGGTAGGCGTTGACCCGGTTCACCACGTCCGGCGCGACCTGCGTCTGCACGCTGGTCGACCACATCACCGACCAGAACGCCAACGCGCACCCCCCGAGCAGGTGTCCGGCCATCAGCAGCGGCAGCGGCAGCCCGAGTGCGACCGTGAGCGGCACCGCCACGTACCCGCTCAGCGCCACCGCCCCGGCCGCCAGCGGCCTGCGCGGCCTGAGCCTGATCGCCACCAGCCCGCCCAGCACGGTGCCGAGGCCGAGCGCCGCCATCACCCAGCCGTAGTCGGCCCCGATGACCTGCGACGACAGCGGCACGTACGGCCCGACCACCAGAACGCCCCAGAACACCCAGACCAGGATGACCGACCACATCCAGCTCCTGGCCCTGAACTCCTCCCACCCCCTGCGCAGGTCGCTCAGCACGTCGGAGGGCTCCGGCCTGGGTACGGTGACCCGGACCAGCAGCAGGCACACCCCGCTGACCAGGAACGTCGCGGCGTCCACCGTGTAGACGACGACCGGCCCGGCGACGACGATGAGGACTCCGGCCAGTGCGGGACCCGCCAGCTGAGTGACCGCCTCGGCGATCTTCAGCGTCGCGTTGGCCCGCTGCGAATCTTCGGCGACCAGGGGGACCATGCCGTTGACGCCCGGTTCGAACAGCCCGGCGGCCGTGCCCGACAAGAACGCCATCACCAGCAACAGGGCGTACGGCGGAGCACCACCCAGGAAGGCGACGGCCACGACCCCCTGGGTGACGACCCTGACCACGTCCGCGCCGATCATCAAGCGCCGGGCTCCGATCCGGTCGGCGGCAACCCCGCCGAACACCATGACCAGCACGGCCGCCGCGGTCCAGAGTGCGAGCGCGTAGCCGACGCCCGCGATCCCATAGACTTTCCCGATCGCCAGCGCCGAGGCGACGGGCATCATGGCGTCACCGGACAGCGAGATCGTGCGGGCCCCGAAGTAGAGGGTGAAGTTCCTCGTCCACATGAGCCCCAATTCTGGATTTTTGCAGATCAGAGCACCGGTGTCCCAAATGACATCATTGGGTACATTTGCGCCATGCCCCTGGATTGCCCGGAAACGCCCCCGACGCCCCTCAACCCGCATCGTGTGGTCGCCTTGGTCGCCCCGAACCAGGAGCTCTACCCGGTCACCTCCGCCTCAGCGGTCTTCGGCTACCACGGCCCCGACATCCCCCAGCACTACAGCTTCAGCCTGTGCGCCGAACACCCCGGCTCACTCCCCACCACCCTCGGCGTCCCCATCCAGGTGAACAGCGGTCTCGAAGCCCTCGACGGCGCCGACACCGTGGTCATCGCGAGCTGGACCCTCACCCCCTCACCCGCCGTACTCCACGCGGTGGCCCAAGCCCATGCCCGAGGCGCCCGCATCGTCGCCGTCTGCGCCGGAATCTTCATCCCCGCCGCCCTGGGCCTCCTGGACGGCCGCCGCGCCTCCGTCCACTGGGAACTGTCCGGCGACCTCGCCGCCCGCCACCCGCGCGTCATCCCCGACGACACGGTCATCTACGTCGACCACGGCGACGTCGCCACCGCCGGAGCCTCGGCCGCCACCCTCGACCTCTGCCTTCACCAGGTCCTCCAGGAGTACGGCGCGGCCCACGCCATGCGCATCGGCCGTCAGCTCGCCGCCGGTCCGCACCGCGAGGGCTGCCAGCGCCAGTACCCCCCGCTCCCCACCACCGGCCCGATGCCGGACTCCCTGGCCCCCCTGCTCGAATGGCTCCTCTCGCGCCTTTCCGAGCAGGTCACCGTCAAGGACATGGCCGCCTACTCGGGCGTCTCCCCTCGCACCCTCACCCGCCAGTTCACCGAGCAACTCGGCGTCCCACCCGCCCGGTGGCTGCTGGAGCGCCGCCTGGCCGCCACCCGCGCCCTGCTGGAGGAGACCGACCTGCCCGTCGAGACCATCGCCACCCGCGTCGGCCTTTCCTCGGCGGTCAACCTCCGGCGCCGCTTCCACACCGCCCTGCGCACCACCCCGGCCGCCTACCGCCGCTCCTTCCGCTGAAGATCCCTGGCAGGTCCCGCCGCGATCACGGCCATGGGGCCCATGTCACAGGGCAAGGAGTTCTGCGTCGCAGCGGCCTCGGTCAGCTGATGGTCCTTACGACGACGACCCGGTCTGCAGGGCGTCGCGGGCCGCCATCAGGGCGAAGCCGAGCAGGTTGAGCCCCTGCCAGGTCGAGGGGGAGGCGGCGCGTTCGTCGCCGGCGGTCAGGCCGATGCCCCAGATCCGGTCGTACGGGCTGGCCTCGACCAGGACCCGGCCGGCGGTCGCGAGCAGGTAGTGCCGCAGCTCGGGGTTGTGGCCGAACTTGGCGATGCTGCCGCGCACCACGATGCCGAACCGGTGGGCGTTCCAGACCTGCTCGTCGAAGCCGCGTACGGTACGGCCGAGCTTCTTGGCCTCGCCGGGGTGACCGGCGGCGAGGATCTGTCCGGCGGCCTGGGTGTCGCCGAACAGCCAGGCCTTGTGCGCCATCATGTAGTGCTCTGCGGAGGCGAAGGTGTGGCCGTCCTCGGTGAAGGTGACCGGCCACCACTGCGACAGGCAGCCGGGACCGACGCCGCCGTCCCGGGCGGGCCGGTGGCCCCAGAAGTACAGGTAGCGAAGAGCGCGGCCGGCCTGCTCCGCGGCGACCGCCTCGTCCACGCTGCGCGGCAGCACGATTTGCTCGGACATGCCCACACCGTGCCACAGGCGCTCTCACCCACGCATCCGGTTATGCCGTCGTCCCCGACCGGCGGTTGATCATTCGCGGTCCGCCGCCGGGGCGGTGACCGCGTTGAGCAGGAAATCGACGAGCCGTCGCGCGTGGCCGGCCGTGTCGCGGGCCAGCGTCTCCTGCTCGCCCGGCGGTGTGCTCAGCGCGTGCATCATCGCTCCGCCCGTAAGAGTGTCGAGCAGCAAGGTGACCGAGGCGGTGGCAGGTATCTCGTTCCGGGCGATGCCGCGGCGGACGATGGCGCGTGCGGCCAGGATCTGGTCTCGCCGCATCGTCTCGAAATGTTCGGCCACGCCTGGGATCGCCGGGGCCTCCAGGGTGATCCGGAGCGCGGCCCGGCTGCTCTCGCCGGCGTAGAGATCGAGCATCTGCGTCGCCAGTTCGACCAGATCGCCGTGCAGCGTACCGGTGTCGACGTCGTTGACCCGGAGCAGGCCGACCGTCAGCGCATCGGTCAGCAGCGCTTCCTTGCTGTTCCAGCGCAGGTAGAGCGAGGCCTTGCCGACGCCGGCACGCCGGGCGACCGTCTCCATCGCGAAGCCGGCCCAGCCGGCCTCGCCGAACACCTCCAGGGCCGCCTGGGCGATCCGTCGATCGACGTCGGGGTCGCGGGGGCGCCCCGGTGACGTTGGCGTCGCGCTCACCGAGCCTGCCTTTCCTGATCTTCACGGGACTATTGCTGAACGGTTGCCGTCAGGATACAGTGACGAAAAATTGAACGTTAAGCGTTCAGTATTTGCTCGAGCGGCGCGAAGCCGGTCCCGCGAGGCTGGAGGAACAGATCATGCGTACGGCCCTGACCGACCTGCTCGGCGTCGAGCACCCCATCGTGGGTTTCAACCGCTCGCCCGGCGTCGTCGCGGCGGTCACCAACGCCGGCGGCTTCGGCGTGCTCGCCGCCTCGGCGTACAAGCCCGAGGAGCTCGATGCCCAGC
The DNA here is from genome assembly GCF_014892245.1 of Microbispora sitophila. Classification (NCBI taxonomy): domain Bacteria; kingdom Bacillati; phylum Actinomycetota; class Actinomycetes; order Streptosporangiales; family Streptosporangiaceae; genus Microbispora; species Microbispora sitophila. The sequence goes on from NZ_JADBGC010000030.1 coordinate 17,736, forward strand.
TGACCTGGATCGAGGAGCAGGTGCAGGGCAAGCCGTACGGCGTCGACCTGCTCGTACCGGAGAAGTTCGCCGCCGGCGACCCGGACAATCTCATCGCCAGCCTGCGCGCGCAGATCCCGCCCGAGCATTTCGCCTTCGTCCAGGACCTCCTCGAGCGGTACGGCATCCCGCCCGCGCCGGAGGGGACCGGCAGCTTCGACGAGATCGCGGCCAGTCTCAACCCGGCCGGCGCCGCCGCGCTGCTCGACGTGGCGTTCCAGCACCGCATCTCGCTGATCGCCAACGCCCTCGGCACTCCGCCGCCGGACCTCGTCGCGCGCGGCAAGGCCGCCGGCGTCGTGGTCGCCGCGTTGGTCGGCCGGCCCAAGCACGCCCATCGCCAGATCGACGCCGGGGTCGACGTGCTGATCGCACAGGGCACCGAGGCGGGCGGGCACACCGGCACCATCGCCACCATGGTCCTCACCCCGGAGATCGTCGACATCGCCGGTGACCGGCCCGTCCTCGCCGCCGGTGGCATCGCCTCCGGGCGGCAGATGGCCGCCGCCCTGGCGCTGGGCGCCGCCGGAGTGTGGACCGGTTCGGTGTGGCTGTCCAGCGAGGAGGACGTCGCCAACCAGGCCATCAAGAACAAGTTCCTCGCCGCGACCAGCTCCGACACCCTGCGTTCGCCCACGCGTACGGGCAAGCCGGCCCGGCAGCTGTGCACCGCCTGGCACGACGAATGGGAGGCCGCCGGGAGTCCCGAGCCACTGCCCATGCCGCTGCAGCCGCTGCTGGTCAACGAGGCCTGGCAGCGCATCGACGCCGCGGCCGAGGCCGGTCACGAAGGCGCACTGACGCTGGAGTCGTTCTTCGTCGGCCAGGTCGTCGGCTCGTTCCGCGAGGTGCGCCCGGCCGCGGAGATCGTCCGCGAGCTCGTCGCCGACTGCGAACGGCGCATCGCCGACCTCGGGGCCCTGCTGCCGTCTCCGGCCGTCTAAGCTGCGGCTGCCACGAGGTTCACTCCGGTTGCCAGGTCGAATCCTCGGCGCCCGTCAGTGCGCGCCGCCGGTCTTCGCGGCGCCGTCCGGCAACTCGCAATCGTGCACGCCGCCCACCGCTTGTTCTGCTCCCGGCCGGCCCCGGGAGACCTCCGATCCGTCGTTCGCCCGGACGGAGGACGGTCCACCTCACCTGAAGGATCCCGATGACGACCATCACCCCGCAGCGGCTGTCCTCGCTGTTCAAGCCGCGCAGCGTCGCCCTCGTCGGCGCGGCCAACAAGTCGCAGTTCTCGGCCCTCGTCTACCACAACCTGCTCCAGTTCGGCTTCGGCGAGCACGTGCACCTGGTCAACCGGCGCGGCGCCGAGACCCACGGCCGGCCCACGGTGACCTCCTGCCAGGAGATCGGCGCGCCGGTCGACGTCGCGTTCATGATGGTGCCGCAGGCGGGCACGCTGGAGGCGCTCTCCGACGCGGCGGCCGCCGGCATCCGCAACGCCGTCGTCCTGTCGTCGGGGTACGGCGAGGCGGGGGAGGCCGGTCGCGCGGCGCAGGCGGAACTCGTCGCGCACGCCCGGTCGCTGGACATGGTGCTGCTCGGGCCCAACATGCTCGGGTTCGCCAATTTCGTCGACCGGATCCCGGTGACCGCGATCCCGAAGCTGCCCCAGGAGCACGGCCCGGTCGCGCTGCTGTCCCAGAGCGGCGCCAGCTCCAGCGCGATGCTCGACTTCGCGTCGATGGTCGGCGTCGGGATGTCCTACATGGTCACCCTCGGCAACGAAGCCATGATCTCCGCGGGCCACGTCCTGGACTACCTGGTCGACGACGAGCACACGAAAGCCGTCGCCGTGTTCATGGAGACCATCCGCGATCCCGGGACGTTCCGGCACGCCGCCCGCCGGGCGGCGGAGGCCGGCAAGGCGATCGTCGTCCTCAAGGCGGGCAGCAGCGAGTTGTCCGCGCGGACCGCGGCCGCGCACACCGGCGCGCTCGTCGGAGACGACGCGACGATCGACGCCGTGTTCAAGGACCTCGGGATCATCCGGGTCGACTCGATCGAGGACATGCTCATCACCGCCGGCGCCGCGGCGGCGCTGGGCCGTCTCGAACGCCCCGGGATCGGTGTCGTGTCGATCTCCGGCGGCGCCTGCGACATCATCGCCGACCGCGCCGAGGACCTCGGGGCACCGCTGCCGGCCCTGGCCCCGCACACTCAGCAGGCGCTCGCCGAGATCATGCCCGGCTACGGAACGGTGCAGAACCCGCTCGACGTCACCGGCGCAGCGGTCATCGACCCGGCGATATTCACGCGGGCGGTTTCGGCGATGTCGAAGGACCCGTCGGTCGGCGTCGTCGCGGTCGTCAACGGGCTGCCGTGGCGGCCGGACGAAGTGCCCTACATGGGCCAGGTCTACGTGAACGCGATCGGCGAGGGGATGCGGCAGGCCGCCACGCCGTGCGTGTACGTCAACCAGATCCTGCAACCGGTCACCGACGTCACGCGCGCCTCGATGCAGGCCGGTGGAGTGCCGTTCACGATCCCCGGCCTGCGGCAGACGGTGGTCGCGCTGAGGAACGTCGGCTGGTGGTCGGAGACGACCCGGGCGATGTCGGGCGCGAAGCCAACCCCGGGGGAGCACCTCCCGGTGCCCGCGGCGTCCGCCCGCGAGGGCGCCTGGTCCGAGGACGCCGCCCGGCGGCTGCTCGCCGACGCCGGCATCCCAGTCGTCCCCGCCGTCCTGGCGCGATCGGCGGACGAGGCGGCGAAAGCGGCGGCCGACCTCGGCGGCAAGGTCGCGCTCAAGGTGTGCTCACCGCAGATCCTGCACAAGAGCGACATCGGCGGGGTCCGGCTCGGGGTCAGCGGCGCGGACGTCCGCACGGCGTACGAGGCGCTCGTCGCGGCGGCGGAGACCGTCGACGGAGCCGAGTTGGAGGGGATCCTCGTCTCGCCGATGCGCTCCGGCGGCATCGAACTGCTCGTCGGCGTCGTCCGCGACCCGCAGTGGGGTCCCATGCTGGCGGTGGCCCTCGGCGGCGTCTTCGTCGAGGTGCTCAAGGACTCCGCGCTCACCCCGCTTCCCGTCACCGCCGCTCGGGCCCGGCGGCTGCTCACCGGCCTGCGGGCGGCGGCCGTACTCGACGGCGTACGAGGCGGCGCGCCGGCCGATCTGGACGCGATCGCGGCGGTCGTCGCCCGGGTCGGCGATCTCGCCCTGGCCCTCGGTGACGACCTGGAATCCCTGGAGATCAATCCCCTGCGCGTCGACGGCTCCGCCGTGGAGGCCCTCGACGCCGTCGTCACCTGGCGCAGCGCCTGATCGCATCCGACCTTCTCAGGAGTCATGACATGCAGTACGAGGACCTCGATCCGCGAACGCCGGTCGTCGTCGGCGTCGGGCAGTCGTCCGAGCGTCTCGGCGAGCCCGACTACCGGCGTCGCTCACCGGTCGACCTGGCCGCCGACGCGGCCCGGGAGGCCCTGGCCGACACCGGCGCGGACGTGCACGGGATCGCCGGCGCCATCGACACCGTCGCCGGTGTCCGGCAGTTCGAGATCTCCACCCCCGGGGCGCCGGCCCCGCTCGGAAAGTCGGACAACTACCCGCGGTCGGTGGCCGCCCGGGTGGGTGCGGCGCCGCGGCGGGCCGTGCTGGAGGTCGGCGGCGGGCAGTCCCCGCAGCACCTGGTCAACGAGTTCGCCGCCACCATCGCCGCCGGCGCGGCCGAGGTCGTCCTCCTGTTCGGTTCCGAGGCGATCTCCACTGCCCGGCACCTCGCGGGCGCGGAGGACAAGCCCGACTTCACCGAGCACGTCGACGGGGACCTCGAGGACCGCGGCTACGGGCTCAAGGGCCTGGTGTCCCGGTACGCGGCCGAGCACGGGCTGACCGCCGCGCCGGAGATGTACGCCCTGTTCGACAACGCGCGCCGCGCCCGGCTCGGCCTGTCCCGCCAGGAGTACGCCCGCGCGATGGGTGAGCTGTTCGCGCCGTTCACCCGGGTCGCCGCGAAGAACCCGCACGCCGCCGCCCGGGTCGAGCGGGACGCGGCCGAACTGGTCACCCCCACGGAGGCCAACCGGCCGATCGCCGACCCGTACACCCGCTACGTCGTCGCCCGCGACCAGGTCAACCAGGGCGCCGCGATCCTGCTCATGTCGGTGGCGGCCGCCCGGCGGCTCGGCGTGCCGGAGGACAAGTGGGTGTTCCTGCACGGGCACGCCGACCTGCGCGAGCGGGACCTGCTCGACCGCGCCGACCTCGGCGGCGGGCCCGCGTCGGTGATGGCCGCCAAGCACGCCCTCGAGGTCGCCGGTGTGAACCTCGACGAGGTGGCGACGTTCGACTTCTACAGCTGCTTCCCGATCGCCGTGTTCACCACCGCCGTCGACGGCCTCGGCCTGGCCGCGGACGACCCGCGCGGGCTCACCCTCACCGGCGGGCTGCCGTTCTTCGGCGGCGCAGGCAACAACTACTCCATGCACGCCGTCGCCGAGACCGTCCAGCGGGCCCGCACGGCCCCGGGCACCTTCGGCTTCGTCGGCGCCAACGGCGGCATGCTCAGCAAGTATTCGGCCGGCGTCTACTCGACCACCCCGGTGGAGTGGCGGCCCGACCGCAGCGCGGTCCTGCAGGCGGAGATCGACTCCTGGCCGGCGCCCGCCCGGACGCGGAAGGCCGACGGCTGGGCCACGATCGAGACGTATACGGTCAAGCACGACCGCAAGGGCAACCGCACCGGCATCGTCGTCGGACGGCTCGAGGCCGGCGGCCACCGCTTCCTCGCCACCACGACGAAGGGCGACGACGACATCCTCGACCTTCTGTCCGACGAAGAACCGATCGGGCAGCGGGTCTTCGTGAAGTCGACGTCTCGCGGCAACCGCGTCACCATCACGGAGGCGCGCATGGCCGAACTGCATCCGGCCCGGGTGCCCGGCTTCCGGGACCGGTACGACAACGTCCTCGTCCGCCGCGACGGGCACGTCCTCGAGATCACCATCAACCGGCCCGGCCAGCGCAATTCGCTGACTCCGCCGGCCAACGACGAGCTCGACGAGGTCTTCGACGCCTTCTTCGCCGACCCCGACCTGTGGGTCGCGATCCTCACCGGCGCAGGCGACAAGGCCTTCTCCGCCGGAAACGACCTGATCTGGTCGGCCAGTGGCAAGCCGATGTGGGTGCCGGAGAACGGGTTCGGCGGCCTGACCGGCCGCCGGTCGCTGCCCAAGCCGGTCATCGCCGCGGTCAACGGCTTCGCCATGGGCGGTGGCTGCGAGATCGCCCTGACCTGCCACCTCGTCGTCGCCGACGAGACCGCGCAGTTCGCCCTCAGCGAGGTCAAGGTCGGCCTGATCGCCGGCGCGGGCGGCCTGGTCCGGCTGCCCCGGACGGTGCCGCCGAAGCTGGCCAACGAGATGATCCTCACCGGCCGCCGGCTCACCGCCGAGGAGGCGCTGCGGCACGGCCTGGTCAACCGCGTCGTCCCCGCCGGCACCGCGCTCGAGGGCGCCCGCGCACTGGCCCGGGAGATCCTCACGGCGTCCCCGACCTCGGTGCGCATCTCCCTGCAGGTCATGGAGGAGACCCAGGGCATCGCCGACACCGTCGAGGCGGTCAATCACCCCACCGGCGCCGTCGACGACCTGATGCTCAGCGAGGACATGATCGAGGGCCTCACCGCCTTCGCCCAGAAGCGCCGACCTGAGTGGAAGAACCGGTGACCGCGATGGAGGAGGCCTGATCATGTCAGCACTCACGCACGACGAAATCACCGCGTTCGCCGAGTCGGTGGAGGGCGAGCTCCGCCGCGCCTGGCCGTCGGCGACCGCCGCGGGAAAGAACGCCGAACGTACGCTCGGCGAGCTGTGGCCGGTGGCCGCGGCCCAGGGCTGGACCGGGCTCGCGGCCGACGGCGCCCTCGACGCCGTGATGGCCGCGACCGGCCGGTTGGGCCGGGTGGCCTGTCCGTTGCCGCTCGTCGATGCCTACGTCGCCCAGGAACTGCTCGCCGCCGACGAGCCGGTGGCAGACCGGATCGCCGCCGGTGAGATCCGGCCGGTGGTGGCGGTGGCCGCCGCGGACCTGCCGAGGGTGCGGTTCGCGGAGGCGGCGTCGGCGGCCACGCACGTCCTGCTGCTCGTCGACGGAACGCGGGCCGTGCTCCGGCCGATCGCGGCGCGGACCCCGACACCGGGTCTCGCGGACCCCGCGTGGTCGGACGTGACGCTCGCCGAGGAGGTCACCGCGGAGACGGTCCCGGGGACCGGCGCGATCGAGCGGGCGAAGGCGACGCTGCGGCTTGGGCTGGTCGCCCGGGCCGTCGGCGCGGCGGAGCGGGCACTGGAACTGAGCATCGCGCACGCGAAGGACCGCGTCGCGTTCGGCAAGCCCATCGGCAGCTTCCAGGCCGTCTCCCACCGGGCGGCCGACGGCGCCACCGACATCACGGCGTCGCAGCGGCTGATCAGCGAGGCGGTGGCGGCCCTGTCGGCCGGTCGCTCCGATGCCGTGCTCGCCGCCGAGCTCGCGGTCGCCTTCGCCGGACCGGCCGCCGTCCGGACCCAGTTCGGCGCCCAGCACACGCTGGCCGCGTCGGGATACTTCGAGGAGCACGAGGCTCCGTGGTTGTTCCGCCGGGTCAACGCCGATGTCAGCCGGGTGGACGCGCTCCCGATGGCCGCCGGGGAGGTGGCCGACCTGCTGATCGAGACCGGTGCCCGGATGCCGGCGCCGGCGCTGGGCGAGGACGCGGAGGCCTTCCGGGCCGAGGTGCGGGAGTTCATCGGCCGATTCGCCGGTGACGTCGCCGTCCGGCACATCGACGAGCGGCCCGACGAGGGCCTGATCGCGGCGGCACGGGAGCGGGGCTACCTGACGATGGCGTGGCCCCGCAGCGCGGGCGGGTCCGACGCGTCGGTGGAGCGGCAGGCGGTCCTGGGGGAGGAGTTCTCCTACGCCCGGCTCCCGTTGCACGGCAAGGCGGCGATCGACATGCTGGGCACGGCGATCCTGCGGCACGGCACCGAGGAGCAGAAGCGGCGCCTGCTGCCGCTCATCGCCGGCGGGACGTTCCCCTTCTACCTGGGCTACTCCGAGCCGGAGGTCGGCTCCGACCTCGCCGCGCTGCGCACCCGCGCGGTGCGCGACGGCGATGAGTGGGTGGTCAACGGGCGCAAGATGTGGGGCACAGGCGCGCACACCGCAGAGTGGGTGTGGCTGGCCACCCGCACCGACCCGGACGCGACCCCGCCGCACGCCGGCATCACCGTCTTCCTCACCCGCGTCGACCGTCCCGGCTTCGAGCTGCAGCGGCATCGGGCGCTTTCGGGTGAGACCTCGTGCTCCACGTTCTTCGACGACTTCCGCGTCCCCGACAGCGACCGGGTGGGGGAGGTCAACGGCGGCTGGAAGGTCATCACCACCGCCCTCGCACAGGAGCGGATCATCATGGCCAACGTCGCGGCCGACATCCTCCGGCTGCTCGACGACATGCTCGCCGAGGTCCGCAAGGACCCGCAGGGAACCGTGGGTGGCCGCGGCTCGGCCAAGCGCGCCCTGATCACGGAGCTGGCCGCCCGGCTGCAGGCCGCGCGGGTGCTGGTCGCCGCCGGCATCCGGGCCACCTCGACCGGCGGCGGCGCGCGACTGGAGGCGCCGATGGCCAAGATCATCGCCAGTCGGCTGCACGAGGACTTCGGCGAGGCCACGCTGCGCGTCTTCGGTCCGGCCGCCGCGCTGGGGGAGACGGTCCCGGACGTCCCCGGGCGCGGGGCGTTCGAGTGGAACCTGCGGTACTCCATCATGCAGGTCGTCGGCGGCGGCACCATCGACATCCAGCGCAACCTCGTCGCCCGGTCCCTGGGGCTGCCTCGGTGAGCACGTGTTGCCCCGGTGACCGCGTGCCGCGTCTGCGAACGAGCCGGTCCCCGGCATCGTGGAGAGGCCGGGGACCGGATCGGAGCGACCCGTGGCAGTCCACGGGATCAGCGCAGGTAGACCTTGGGCTGGGGCGGGGTGGACATGCCGTTGCCGATGAAGAAGCTCGGGTGCGGCGGTTGGTTGTAGGCGGTGTTCTGCCAGGCCAGGGCGACCCGATACTGCGGGTCGTGCAGCAGCGTGTGGATCTTGACGGTGGTGACGTCGGGCGTGGAGTAGATCCGCAGGGCCCGGTTGTCGGTGGTGGGCCAGACGACCTCCTCGCGCCAGTCGCCGAGGATGTCGCCCGACAGCGAGGGGGTGGACTTGGTGCCGTTGTTGGAGTGCACGCCGCTCGCCGTCAGCAGCCTCGTGTCGCCGCTGGTGCCGTACTTGTCGATGTGGGTGCCGTCGAGCAGTTCGCGGACCGGGTCGGCGTCCCACCAGGCGAGGAAGTTCATCGAGCCGGGCTTGCGGCCCAGTGTGGCGCCGCTGGGGCTGCGCAGCGAGCCGTCCCTGGCCGACCAGGACTCGGCGCCGGGGCTGCCGGCCCAGATGTCGGCCGACACGCCGCGGCCGTTGTCGCCGCCGGAGGCGGTGGACCACAGCACCTGGCCGGTGCGGGCGTCGGCGAACCAGGAGCCGGGCTTGCTGCTGTCCTCGTCGACCTTGAACTCCTCCAGGCCGGGCCGGGAGGGGTCGAGGTCGCCGACGTGCATGGCGTCACCGTGACCGTTGCGGGTGTTCCACAGCGGCTGGCCGTTGTCGTTGATCGCCATGGCGCCGAAGACGATCTCGTCCTTGCCGTCCGCGTCGACGTCGGCGATCGACAGGTTGTGGTTGCCCTGACCGGCGTACGCGGTGTTGGAGTTGGAGTCGAACTTCCACCGTTCGACCAGTGAGCCGTTGCGGAAGTCCCAGGCGGCGATGACCGTACGGGTGTAGTAGCCGCGGGACATGATGAGACTGGGTCGCCGGCCGTCGAGGTAGGCGGTGGCGGCGAGGAACCGGTCGACCCGGTTGCCGTAGCTGTCGCCCCAGGAGGAGACCGTCCCGCGCGGCGGGTCGTAGTCGACCGTGGACATGGCCGCGCCGGTCTGGCCGTTGAACATGGTCAGGTATTCGGGGCCGGACAGGATGTAGCCGTCGGAGTTGCGGTAGTCGGCGCTCGCGTTGCCGATGACCCTGCCGGTGCCGTCGACCGTGCCGTCGGCGGTCTTCATGGCCACCTCGGCCTTGCCGTCGCCGTCGTAGTCGTACACCTGGAACTGCGTGTAGTGGGCGCCGGCGCGGATGTTGCGGCCCAGGTTGATCCGCCACAACCGGGTGCCGTCCAGCCGGATGCCGTCGACGTACACCGGGTCGGTGACCCCGGCCTGGGAGTTGTCCTTGGCGTTGGACGGGTCCCACTTGAGCACCAGGTCGAGACGGCCGTCGCCGTCCAGGTCGCCGACGCCGGCGTCGTTGGCGCTGTAGGAGCTGCCCGGCGGGCTGATCGGCACGTCCAGGTAGCCGTTGGCGAAGCGCAGCGAGGTTTCCGAGGCCGCCCCCTCGCTGCCGCCGTCGACCGGGCGCACCGTGTAGGAGGCGTCGGCCGGGGCGCCGGAGTCCAGGTAGTTGGTGGAGTTCGTGACGGTCGCGATGCGGGTGCCGCCCCGGTAGACGTTGAAGGAGGTGTCACGGGACTCGGTGCCCCACAGCCGCCAGGAGACCAGATTGCCGCTGCCGGAGCGCACGCTGATCAGGCCGCGGTCCAGCTTCTCGGCCTGCTTGGCGTCGCCAGGTATGGGGGAGGGGCTGGCGCTCGGGCTCGCCGACGGGCTGGGTGAGGCGCCGCCCGACGGGCTGGGGCTCGCCGACCGGCTCGGGCCGGCGCTGGGCGAGGGTGAGGAATGGGCGGTGCCGTCGCACACCGTGCCGTTGAGGGAGAAGGACGTGGGGATGGGGTTGGAGCCGTTCCAGGAGCCGTTGAACCCGAAGGCGGTGCTGCCTCCGGAGCCGATGGCGGCGTTGTAGCCGGCGTCGGTGACGGTGACGTTCGCGCCGCTCTGGCTGACGGTGCCGCTCCAGAGCTGGGTGATCTGCTGGCCGGCGCCGAAGGCCCAGGTCAGCCGCCAGCCGTTGACGGGGTCACCCAGGTTCTCGATCGTCACGTTGGCGCCGAAGCCGCCCTGCCACTGGTTGGTGATCTCGTAGCTGACGCGGCAGGCCACCGCGGCGGAGGCGGGTGTCTGCGCGGCGCTCGCCCCTGCGATCGCCACACAGAGGGTGCCGGCGGCCGCCGCGAGGCGGACCGACGGCCGGATTAGACGTTTCATGAATCGTCCAATCTGGTGGGGGGTTGCGGTCGGTGGTGAACGTCACGAGACGCTAGGAATGCGGACGTGAAGGCGTCAACCATCCTTTGACGTCACGCCGCAATGACGGTGAAGGGGGACTTGTTTCGTTTCAGGTCAGCCTGGGAAAGGGCCGCGGCGGGGCATGATTCCCCGCCTTGAAACTTTCGGAATCCGAGGGGTCGTCGGCAGGGATTATCGGCAGGGGTTATCGGCAGGGCGCTGCCGTGGAGGCGCGGACGACCAGCCGCGGCCGGTAGACCAGGCTCTGGTGCTGGTGGCCGGGGCGGGACTCGTCCAGCAGCATCGCGGCGGCGGTCCGCCCCAGCTCCCGCTTGGGCTGCCACACGGTGGTGAGCGGCGGAGTGAGTTGCGGGGCGAAGACCACGTCGTCGTAACCGACCACCGACATCTGCTGCGGTACGGCGATCCCCCGGTCCCGCAGGCCGCTGATCACGCCGAGCGCCGCGAGGTCGTTGATGCAGATGATCGCGGTCGGCCGGTCGGGCAGTCGCAGGATGTGCTCCAGTGCGGCCTCGGCGGTCGCGGCCACGTCCGGTGGAGGCACCCGCACCTCCAGCACCGCCCGGTCGGGATCCAGGCCCGCCTCACGGAACGCCTTGCGCACCCCCGCGTGCCGGTCGGTGGTCTGCTGCACCTCCACCGAGCCGGTGAGCATGACGACCCGCCGGTGCCCCAACGAGATCAGGTGGGCGGCGGCCTGCTCACCGCCGGAGACGTTGTCGACGGAGACCGAGCACAACCGTCCGTCGCCCCGGTGATCGAGCAGCACCACCGGGACGCCGCGCCCGGACAGGGCGACCAGCGGCTCGAGGCCGGTCGCGACCGGTGTGATCAGCACGCCGCGCACGCCCTGTTTCTCCAGCTCTCCCAGGTAGTGCTGCTCGCGGCCCGGCTGCACGTCGGTGCTGCAGGTCATCAGCATGCACCCGTCCTGCAGCAGCCGGTCCTCCACTCCCCGGCACACCTCCGTGTAGAACGAGTTGGCCAGGTCGAGCACCACCGCGCCGACCAGCGGGCTCGGCACTCCGCGCAGCCGCCTGGCCACGTTGTTGGGCACGTACCCGACCTGCTCCATCGTCGCCAGGACGCGCCGGCGGGTCTCCTCGGCGACCAGTTCGGGATTGTTCAAGACGTTGCTCACGGTCGACGGCGAGACGCCGGCCATCTCCGCGACATGGCGCATGCCGCGGCGGCGCGGCGCGGAGACCTCCGAGGTTTCCCCATCCACAGCAGCACCATATCCACTCCAGGCAGGTAAAAGATCGCGTTATACGGCCAATTGGACCGATCCGGTCCCGGCCGGTGCCGCCATCCCCGGCGCCTGGCCGGGGATGGGGGCGGTGGTCAGTTCCTCGGCTCGCCGGCGGGTGCGGGGAGCGTGACGCCGACCCTGACGGGGGTGCCGAAGTTGGGAGTGCCGTCAGGGTTCCACGTGAACTTCTGGGCGCGGGTGCTGCGGTTCATGTCGCAGCCTCCGCCGGCGGAGGAGTTGGCGTGGTAGACGATCCAGTCCTCGGTGCCGTCGGGGGAGGTGAAGAAGCCGTTGTGGCCCGGGGCGTACACGCCGTTGGCGTCGTTGCGTTGGAAGACCGGGTTGGGCGACTTGGTCCAGTGGGTGGGGTTGAGCGGGTCGGATCCGGTGAGGGTGAGCATGCCGAGCTTGTAGTCGGGGCCCCAGCAGGCGCTGGCGGAGTAGACGACGAAGGTCTTGCCGTTGTGGTAAAGCGGCTCGGGGCCCTCGGCGACCGGGAAGGTCTGTCTCTCCCAGGCGAGGGTGGGGCCGGTGAGCTTCACCATTGGGCCGCTGGTGGTCCAGGGGTTGCTGAGGGCCTGGATGAACAGGCTCTGGCCGCCGTTCTGGTAGGTGCCCATGAGGTAGAGCCGGCCGCCGTGCTGCAGGATGCTGGCGTCCAGGGCCCAGACATTGCTGAGGTCGGCCTTGAAGTGGTAGGGGCCCATGGGGTCGGTGCCGTCGCTTTCCAGCACGTGCAGGCGCTGGGTGGGGTTGTAGTCGCCGACGTTCTGCCCCGCGACGTAGTACAGGTACCAGCGTCTGCCGTTGGGGCCGTCGAGCAGGTGGAACTCCGGCGCCCACATGTTGCAGCAGCCGTTCGGCAGGCCGGACAGGTTGAACACCGTCGTGTCCGGGGCGTTCGCCAGACCGGCGAGCGTACGGGACCGCCGCATGGTGATCGTGGAGTTCCAGGTGGTGGTCGCCAGGTAGTAGTAGCCGTTGTGGTAGGTCAGCCACGGGTCCGGGCCGTGCTGCTTGACGGGGTTGGTGAAGGAGTTGCGAGGCCCCGAAGACGCCGAGGGGAAGGGCGAAGGAGAGGGAGAGGCCGAAGGAGACGATCCTGGCGTTCCGGTGCAGGGGACGCCGTTCAGTGAGAAGGACGCGGGGTTCGGGTTGGTGCCGTTCCAGGAGCCGTTGAACCCGAAGGATGTGTTTGCGCCGGTGGGGATCTGGGCGTTGTATCCCGCGTCGACGGCGGTGACAGCGCCGCCGGTCTGGGTGACGGTGGCGTTCCACGCCTGGGTCACGGTCTGGCCGGCCCCGAAGGACCAGGTCAGCCGCCAGCCGTTGACCGCGTCGCCGAGGTTGTGGATCGTCACGTTGGCGCCGAAGCCGCCCTGCCACTGGTTGGTGACGGCGTAGTCGACCCGGCAGCCGACGGCCGCCCGCGCCTCGTTGACTCCGACCGGCAGGACGGCGGCCAGGATGGCGGCCAAAGAGGTGGCGAGGCAGGCCCGCGAGGGGGAGATTTTCATGGAGAGTCTCCTGCTGCCTGTCAGTAGACGAACGGCCAGCCGGCCGAGTCGTAGCCGATCTTGTTGATGCCCAGCAGGGCCGCGCCGTTGTCGGCGTAGTAGTGGTAGAAGAGCACGTCACCGTCGCTGTCGTTGATGACCGCCTGGTGACCGGGGCCGTGGATGGCGCCATGACCGGCGAGCACCTGCGTGCCCCCGCCGGACGTCATCGCCACGCCGTTGCGGTCCACGTACGGGCCGGTCACGCTCGTCGAGCGGCCGACCATGATGCGGTAGGTGCTGGAAGCGCCCCGGCAGCACATGTCGAAAGAGACCCACAGGTAGTAGTAGCCGCCGTGCTTGAAGATGAAGGGCGCTTCGATCGCCGTGCTGCCCGGGCGCTGCGCGATGCTCCGGACGGTGGTGTCGATCCGCTTGCCGGTGGCCGGGTCGAGCTGGATGAGCTTGATGCCGCTCCAGAACGAGCCGAAGGTCATCCACCATCTGCCCTGATCGTCGATGACGAGGTTGGGGTCGATCGCGTTGTAGCCGCTGGACGAGTTGGTCGAAATGATCATCCCCTCGTTCGTCCACGAGCCGGAGGCTCCGCTGGTGCTGGTCGCCAGGAAGATCGCGGAGTTGCTCGACCCGAAGGACGAGGCCGAGTAGTACAGGTAGTACCTGCCGTTGTGGTAGGAGATGTCCGGCGCCCACAAGCTCCTGCTGCCACCGGTGTAGGAGGTGGTCCACGGCGCGCCACCGGGGAAGACCGCTCCGGCGTCACGCCAGGCCGTCCGGTCGGGGGACGTCTTGAGGACGATGTTGTCGCCGGTGTGCGCCAGGAGATAGCCGCCGCCGGGCCGCTTCACCACGCTGGGGTCGTGGACCCCGATGTCGCCGGTCACGCGGCCGGGGTTGGGATAGGAGGCCGGAGGGACCGTGGGCCCGCCCGACGGTGCCGAGGGACTTGGCGAGACCGGCGTCGACGGCGGGAGCGAGGGACTGGGACTCGCGCTCGGTGAGCCCGGAGTGCCGGTGCAGGGGACGCCGTTCAGTGAGAAGGACGTGGGGTTCGGGTTGGTGCCGTTCCAGGAGCCGTTGAACCCGAAGGATGTGTTTGCGCCAGTGGGGATCTGGGCGTTGTATCCCGCGTCGACGGCGGTCACGTTGCCGCCGGTCTGGGTCACGGTGGCGTTCCACGCCTGGGTCACGGTCTGGCCGGCCCCGTACGACCAGGTCAGCCGCCAGCCGTTGACCGCGTCGCCGAGGTTGTGGATCGTCACGCTGGCGCCGAAGCCGCCCTGCCACTGGTTGGTGACGGCGTAGTCGACCCGGCAGGAAACCGCGGCCATGGCCGGCGCCGGTGCGGTCATCGCCCCGGCGACCACCGGCAGAAGAACGCCGGTGAGGGCCGCGACGGGTGCCGCCCATCTGGTTGAACGTTGCATTGCCAACCCCATTCGAGTCGGTGCTTGAAGGGGTTCAGACAGTAAGAAGCGGCGACTCGCGTCGTCAACGAAACGGAGACGATGACCGATGTTATAGCTAACATTTTGGTGTGATGTCACAGCTCAAAACGGTGTTGATCTTTATCGAGTCGCAGTGAAAGTTTCAAAGATCCGCACTGTCGGATGGGTCGGCCTAAACTTTTCGAAGCATTATCGAAATTTTCTATATTCTCGGTTGTGTGCCTCGATGAAAAGGAAGGTGCGAACCTGTGAATCCTTGACGCGGCATCCCTGACGGGTCCATAGTGATGGCTGTCGAATCGCTCGAGCGGTAGCGGTATGGCCTGTGGAGGGAGATGAAATCTCCTGGCGCCCGATCTTGTTAGCGTTAACAGCACACGCGAATACTGTCGCTTATCTGCTTTCGCGCCTCGTGTCATCATTAATCAATGCTCGGCATTTTGGGCATTGATCCCGCCATGGGCGCGCGGGATTCACAATCGTGTTCATCCGTGGGGTTATTGAGCACCCCTTGTGTTGCCGCCTGGAGCACGGCGACTTCGCGTGTGGAGGCCGCACGGAGCCGACGCCGGGCGCCGGTGCGGCGGCGATGGCGTAGCGAATCGCCATGCGGCGGCTGCGTCCGTGAGCGTTCCAGGCCTGCGGGTCGGCGCCCTCGCCGAGCCTCCACTCGACAGGGCGTTGACCGGGCCGTACTTCGACCGCGACCCCGTCGGCGGCGACTCGAACGCCTCCACGGGACTTCTCGTGGCCGCCCTTGTAATGAACGAACTAGTGAGTTAACTTCATCGTCACAAGCCGGGCTGGACGGCCACCCCGTACCGGACCAGGGCTTGGCATCCCGTTCATCCCTTGATGGGTAAGTTTGCGCTATGGGTGAGCCCCTGGCTCGACACGGCACCCCCCGTTCTCAGCGGTCACCCCACCCCTTCGCGCGCGACCCAGGTCGCCGCCCGATGTCACAGAGGAGACCCGCCGTGTCGGCTGTTCCCGTGGACCGTCCCCATGCCGCACGGGGCAAGCCCCGTAAGGCCGCGCTCGCCGCGTGGATCGGCAGCGCCCTGGAGTACTACGACTTCTTCATCTACGGCACCGCCGCCGCGCTGGTCTTCAGCAAGATCTTCTTCCCCGAGTCGGCCCCGGCGACTGGAACGCTGCTGGCGCTGGCGACCTTCGGCGTCGGCTATCTGGCCCGCCCCGTGGGCGCCTTCGTGCTCGGGCACATCGGCGACAAGTTCGGCCGCAAGCGGGTGCTGGTCGCCACGCTGGTCCTCATGGGCGTGTCCACCTTCCTGGTCGGCTGCCTGCCGACGTACGCCGACATCGGTGTTCTCGCCCCGGTGCTGCTGGTTGTGCTGCGGCTCCTGCAGGGCTTCTCGGTGGCGGGGGAGCAGGCCGGAGCCAACTCCATGACCCTGGAGCACGCCCCGCCCGGACGCCGCGCCTTCTACACGAGCTTCACGCTCAACGGCACCCAGGCCGGGCAGATCCTGGCCACAGCCGTCTTCCTTCCGATCGCCGCGCTCCCCGAGGACCAGCTTCTCGCCTGGGGCTGGCGGGTGCCGTTCTGGCTCAGCATCGTGGTCGCCGCGGTCGGTCTGCTGATCCGCCGGACCCTTGAGGAGACTCCCGCCTTCGAGCAGGAGGTGGCCGAGGGCGCCGTCGCCAAGATGCCGCTGGCCGTATTGTTCCGCGACCACTGGAAGGATGTGCTGCGGGTGGTGGTGGCAGCCGTCATCGCGTCCGTCAGCACGATCTTCACGGTGCACGCGCTGTCCTACGCGGTGAACACGATGAAGCTCGACCGCACACCCATGCTCTGGGTCGGGGTCCTGGCCAACGTCGCCGCCCTGATCGCCATCCCGCTGTGGGGAAGGCTCTCCGACCGGGTGGGCCGCAAGCCCGTGTTCGCCGGCGGCTCGCTGGGATGCGCCGTGCTGATGTTCGGCTACCTGTGGTCGATCTCGGCGGGGGATTACCTGCTGATCTTCGTGATCGGCATCCTCATGTTCGGCGTCGTGCACAGCGCGACCAGCGGCGTGTGGCCGGCGTTCTACGGCGAGATGTTCAGCACCCGCGTGCGGTTGTCCGGGATGGCCGTCGGCACGCAGATCGGCTTCGCGATCGCCGGGTTCGCGCCCACGATCGCCACCGCCGTGGCAGGCACCGGCCCCGGCAGCTGGTTCGGGGTCGCGGCCTTCACCGCACTGCTGTGCCTGGTCAACGTGGCGGCGGTCGCGACGGCGCGCGAGACCTATCGGGTGCCCACCGACCAGCTCGGCCTCGTGGGCAGGACGCGGCTCAAGGTGCCGGCATGAGCGTTTTCCGCGTCTACGCCATCCGGTACGCCGAGCGTGAGGGCCGTCGCGGCCAGCACTTCCACGGGTACGACGACCGCTGGGACGAGCCGCATCCCACGGCCTACTTCGTATGGCTCGCGGTCTCCGAGAGTCACACCGTGCTGATCGACAGCGGTATCCGTCCCGAACGCGCCGCCGGGATCGCGGGGATGACCTATCTGGGCTCGCCCGCGCAGACGCTGGCCGAGATGGGCGTCGGCCCGGCGTCGGTGGATCACGTGATCCTCACGCACCTGCACTACGACCACACCGGGACCGCCCACGACTTCGACGGTGCTCGATACGTTCTGCAGCGGTCGGAACTCGACTACTGGACGGGGCCGTGGGCCGAGCGCATCACCCGCGAGCAGTGGCTGCTCGACCGGGACGACGTCGACCACCTGCTGAAGGCGGGCGAGGACGGCCGGCTGCTCCTTGTCGACGGCGACCTGGAGCTTCTTCCGGGGTTGAGCGTCCACCTGGTGGGCGGGCACACCGCCGGCATGCAGGTGGTCCGGATCGCCAGCGCGCGCGGCGACGTGGTCGTGGCCTCCGACGCGAGCCACTACTACGAGAACATCCGCGAGGACCGGCCCTTCGCGATCCTGCACAGCATGACCGGCATGTACGCGGCCTTCGACCGCATCAACGAGCTGGCCGGGGGGCCGGAGCTCATCCTCCCCGGGCATGATCCCGAGGTGCTGGCCGTACACCCGTCCTTCTCGGAGGCCCTGACGGGACGGGTCGCGGTCATCGCCTGACCTTTCCGCCGGCAGCCGCCCGCGGCTTCCACCGCCGGCCCAGCTGGTCTATAAAAGTAACGTACTAGTTCGTACATAATGGAGCGCCGATGCCGCCCGACCCCCGCGTACTCGTCCTCAACGGGCCCAACCTCAATCTGCTCGGCCGTCGCGAGCCTGCCGTATACGGGACCACGACTCTGGCGGACGTCGAGGCACTGTCGCTCGCCGCCGCCCGCGAGCACGGCCTGACCCTCGACTTCCGGCAGAGCAACCATGAGGGGGTGCTCATCGACGCCGTTCAGGAGGCCGGGCGCGAGATGGACGCGATCGTGATCAACGCCGGGGGCTACACGCACACGTCCGTCGCGCTGCGGGACGCGCTGGCCGCCGCCGGACTGCCCGTGGTCGAGGTCCACCTGACCAACATCCACCGGCGGGAGCCGTACCGCCGTCACTCGTACGTGTCGGAGGTCGCCGACGCGCTGATCTGCGGGGCGGGGCCGAACGGCTACGCACTCGCCCTCGCCCACGCGGCCGTGCTCCTGAAAAAGGAAGGACGATGACGTCATATCTGGTGGGGCTCATCGGGGCGGGGATCGGACCCTCGCTCAGCCCTCCTCTGCACGAGCGCGAGGCCGGCTTCCACGGCCTGCGCTACATCTACCGGCTGATCGACATCGCCGAACTCGGGCTGCCCGCGGAGGCGGCCGGCGATCTGGTGGCGACGGCGCGCCGATTCGGCTTCACCGGGCTCAACATCACCCATCCCTGCAAGCAGACGGTCATCGAGCATCTGGACGAGCTGTCGCCCGACGCCGAGAAGCTGGGGGCGGTGAACACCGTGGTGTTCGACGGCGAACGCGCCATCGGGCACAACACCGACTGGACCGGGTTCGCCGAGTCCTTCGCCCGCGGCCTGCCCGACGCGGCGACCCGCCGGGTCGTCCAGCTCGGGGCGGGCGGGGCGGGCTCGGCGGTGGCGCACGCGCTGCTGACCCTGGGAGCCGACAGGGTGACGCTGGTGGACGTCCAGCAGGACCGTGCCGTCGAACTGGCGGTCAAGCTGGCCCGGCGCTTCGGGACGGGCCGCGCCGTCGCGGCCACGGCCGACCGGCTGCCCGCGCTGCTCGCAAACGCTGACGGGCTGGTCAACGTCACTCCCACCGGGATGGCCGCGAATCCGGGCCTGCCGCTGCCCGCCGAACTGCTCACGCCGGACCTGTGGGTGGCCGACGTGGTGTACCGGCCGCTGGAGACCGCGCTGCTGCGGCAGGCCCGCGCCATCGGCTGCCGCACGCTCCACGGCGGCGGCATGGTCGTCTTCCAGGCCGCCCATGCGTTCCGTCTGTTCACCGGCCGAGAGCCGGACGCGGAACGGATGCTCGCCCACATGACCGACCTCGTCGCCGCGTGAGGAGCCGCCGATGCGCAAGGCCATCGCCACGGTGTCGCTGAGCGGCACCCTGGCCGAGAAACTCGACGCCGTCGCGGCGGCCGGCTTCGACGGCGTGGAGATCTTCGACAACGACCTGGTCGCCAGCGCCATGTTGCCGGAGGAGGTGCGCGCGCGGGCCGCCGACCTCGGCCTGAGTATCGACCTCTACCAGCCGTTCCGCGACTTTGAAGCCGTTCCCGCCGACCTGCTCGAACGCAACCTGCGCCGTGCGCGGCACAAGTTCGCGGTCATGGAACGACTCGGTGTCACCCGGCTGCTGGTGTGCTCCAATGTCAGCGCCACCGCCGTGGACGACGACGCGCTGGCGGCCGGGCAACTGCGGCTGCTCGCCGAGGCGGCGGCCGAACACGGCATCACGATCGCCTACGAGGCCCTGGCCTGGGGGCGGCACGTCAACGAGTACCTGCACGCGTGGCGGATCGTCCGGATGGCCGACCACGACAATCTGGGCACCTGCCTGGACAGCTTCCACATCCTGTCCCGCGGCTCCGATCCCGGCGGCATCGAGGCCATCCCCGGCGACAAGATCTTCTTCCTGCAACTGGCCGACGCGCCTCTGATGGCGATGGACGTCCTCCAGTGGAGCAGGCACCACCGCTGCTTTCCGGGTCAGGGTGGCTTCGATCTGGCCGGGCTGCTGGCACACGTGCTCCGCACCGGCTACAGCGGTCCACTGTCGCTGGAGGTGTTCAACGACGTGTTCCGGCAGGCGGACACCGCACGCACCGCCGTGGACGCGATGCGCTCGCTGATCGCCCTGGAGGAGGAGACCGGCGCGCGACTGCCGGGTGCCGCCGCGCTCGCCGTTCCGCCGCCGCCCGTGCAGCCCACCGGGTTCGCCTTCGCCGAACTGGCCATGCCCGTGTCCGCCGCGCCACCGCCGGCGGGGGCCGTACCCGGGCGGAACGCACTGGAGCCGCTACTCGTGGCGCTCGGGTTCGCTCATACCGGTACGCACACGGGTAAGCCGGTCCAGTTGTGGGAGCAGGGCGAGGCCCGGATCCTGCTCAACACCGGCGAGTCCGCCGACGTGCCGGCGGTGGCGGCGATCGGGCTGGAGTCACCCGATCCGGCCGGATCGGTCAAACGCGCTCAGTCGCTGCTGTCGCCGGTGCTGCCGCGACGCCGAGCCCCGGGCGAGGCGCCGCTCGACGCGGTCGCGGCGCCGGACGGCACCGCGTTGTTCTTCTGCCGTACGGCACAGCTCGACCACCCGAGCTGGACCGGCGACTTCGCCCCTGTCCGGGCGGGGCGCCCCGGCGACGAGATCACTCACATCGACCATGTGGCGCTGACCCAGCCCTGGCACCACTTCGACGAGGCCGCCCTGTTCTACCGCGGCGTGCTCGGACTGACTCCACAGGAGAGCCTCGAACTGCCCGATCCGTACGGACTGCTGCGCAGCCGGGCGATGACCAACGCCGGCGGCACGGTCAGGATCGCGATCAACGTCGGCTACGTGGGGGGCCACCCCTCGGCGCCGGACGCTCCCTGGCAGCACGTCGCGCTGGCGAGCCGGGACATCCTCGCCACCGCACGGCGACTGCGTGAGATCGGCGGGCTGGTGCTGCCCGTCCCCGCGAACTATTACGACGACCTGCAGGCCCGGCACGACCTCGCTTCGGAGCGGCTGCATACCTTGCGGGAGCTCAACCTGCTGTACGACCGCGACGCTGCCGGGGAGTTCCTCCACCTGTACACGGTCACCGCCGGCCGGATGTTCTTCGAGGTCGTCCAGAGATTCGGCGGATACCAGGGGTACGGCGCGCAGAACGCGCCGATCCGGCTCGCCGTCCAGCACGGCCCCGTACCGTCGGCGGGACGGCAATAGGATGAGGCCGACCCTGACTCATCGGCCTCAGTGGAGCGTCATGTCCTCCCAGCCCGCCACCCGTCCCGCCGGGGATCGCTTACGTGACGCCGAGCGGACCAGGGCGGAGATCCTTGAGGTCGCGCAGCGGGAGTTCGCCAGGAACGGGTACGCCGGGGCGCGGGTGGACGAGATCGCCGCGCTCACGCGCACCACGAAGCGGATGATCTATTACTACTTCGGCGGCAAGGAGCAGTTGTACGTCGCGGTGCTGGAGAAGGCGTACGCCGATATCCGGGCGGTCGAGCGGACCGTCGACGTGGAGCATCTGGCGCCCGTGGAGGCCATCCGCACGCTCGCGGAGCTGACCTTCGACCACCACGACGCCCACCGGGACTTCATCAAACTGGTGAGCATCGAGAACATCCACCACGGCGAGCACATCCGTAAATCCGAGGCGCTGGCCAACCTGGGCACTCCGGTGCTGGACCTGATCTCCCGGATCCTGGACGCCGGGCAGGCCCAGGGCGTCTTCGTCACCGACGCCGACGCCATCGACGTGCACATGATGATCAGCGCCTTCTGCTGCTTCCGTATCGCCAACCAGCACACCTTCGGCGCACTGTTCGGCCGCGACATGACCGCGCCGCAGCACCGTGAGCGGCAGCGGACCATGATCGGAGAGATGGTCGTCGCCTACCTGACCGGAGCCGGCAGGCGCGCCGCGCCGTGACCGCGGCGCGCCCCCGGCGTGCCTTCTACCTGCAGAAGGGCGCCATGCCGATCACGGACTTGATCCCGCCCAGAAGGTGCTGCAGGAAGTACTGGTCGCCTTCCATCGGCTCGTCGGTCCATGCCTTGACGTCGTGCCCCAGCGTCGTGACCCAGGAGCGGCCGCCGTCGTAGTACTGACACCAGGAGACGGGGTGGTCGCCGCCGTGCCCGGGGTGGCCGAGGTTCCCGCGTGCGCCCCGCGGCATGGTGGTCTCGTCCACCCGTGCGAGGAACCGCACCTTGGTGGGGAAGGGCACCAGGTTGTACCACTCGTCGGTGAAGTTCCAGCGCTTCGGCAAGCCCTCGGTCGAGGCGTCGTGCTTGTCGACCACTTCGACCGTGCCCGGCTGGTTCGCGCCGTGGTCGTAGAAATTGGCGTTGCCGAGCAGGCCCTCATACCAGGGCCAGTTGTACTCGGTGCCGAACGCGTTGTGGACGCCGATGAAGCCGCCGCCCGCGCGGATGTACTGCCGCAGCGCGGTCTGCGCGCCGTCGTCAAGGGCGTCGCGCGTCGTGCTGAGGAACATGACGGCGTTGTACTTGAGCAGCGTCTGGGCGCTGGCGAGCTGGGCGACGTCCTCGGTGTAGTCCACGGCGAAGCCGTTCTCCTGGCCGAGCTTGATAACCGCCTTGACGGCGACGTTGTTGTCGTTGAGCGGCGGGTTGAGGCCGGGGCCGAGCGTGGTGCCCAGGTGCGCGTGCCGAGGGCCGGCCGTGCGGGTGTAGACGAGGACGCGGTAGCCCTTGGCCGGGTCGAAGTTGCCCCAGTCGTGGTAGCAGCGCGGGTCCACGCCGCGGCAGACGCCGTAGTCCGGGTCGCCGAGCTCGGTCGCCCCCCGGGGGTTGCCGGGGGTGACGCCGGCCGAGGTGGGAGCCGCCAGCGTGACGACGGTCGCCGCGGCCGCGGCGGAGAGCGCGGCGGTGAACAGGGTGGAGCGTCTGATCCTCATGGGGGGCCTTTCTCGATCCGCTAGATGGACCATCAGAACCATCTAGAGGTCGAAGGTAACCATCTCTCCATAGTCACCACAACCCCTCGTGATGCTTATGAAACCTCTTGTTTCCAGGTCTGAACCGGCCTATTGTGCGTCCATCAAACGGATCTATAGGTCCATTGTGTGGACCATAGGAGAGCTACCGTGGACAGACGACGATTCCTGGCCGGCGCCGCCGGCGTCACGGCGGGCGCCGCCGCGCTGAGCATCCCCACCGCTGCCCGCGCCGACGTGAAGGACGGCCTCGCCCTACCGGTGCCTCGCCAGCCCGACGCGTTCGGCGAAGCGGGCCGCGACTACCCCAAGGTCTGCGGCAACCTCGCCAACACCAACCACTCGACCCTGAAGCGGATCACCCCCCGCAACGTGAAGCAGCTCGGCGGGGCCTGGCACGTCAACCTGGAGGGCGGCAGCACCGCCAGCCCTCAGCAGAGCACCTGCGTCGTCCAGGACGGCGTCATCTACGTCCAGACGACCCAGCAGAACGTGTTCGCCGTGGACGGCCGCACCGGACGGATCAAGTGGAAGACCAACCTTGGGACGAAGACCACCAACATGCGCGGCGTCGCGGTCGCCCGGGGACTGGTGTTCTCGACGTCGGGTGCCAACATCGTCTACGCCCTGAACAAGGACACCGGCGCGATCGTCTGGCAGAAGCAACTGATGACCGAGGGCGAGACAGGCGGCAGCGACAGCGGATGCGACCCGTCCAACGGTCAGTGCGGGGGGCTCACCGGCACCCTCGCCGGAGCGATCGTCTATTGGGACGGCCTGATCTACGTCGGCATGCAGGGCAGCACGGGCGGCGCCCGCGGCCGGGCGTACGCGCTGGACGCCGCCACCGGTGAGATCGCCTGGATCTTCTGGAGCGCGCCCGGCGAGGGCCAGTTCGGCAACGACACCTGGGAGGGCGACTCCTGGAAGACCGGGGGAGCGGTGCCCTGGATCCACCCGGCGATCGATCCCGAACTCGGATTGGTCTACTGGACCTTCGGCGGTTCCTATCCCCGCCTCGACGGGTCGAGCCGCGGTGGCGACAACCTGTTCGCCAACTCGATCGTGGCCCTGGACGCCAAGACGGGCAAGCGCAAGTGGCACTTCCAGTCCGTGCACCACGACATCTGGGACCTGGACAACGTCATGGCGCCGGTCCTGATCGACATCAAGATCGACAAGCGGGTGCGCAAGGCCGTGGTCTACGGCAGCAAGGTCGGCATGTTCTACATCCTCGACCGGACGAGCGGCGAGCCACTCCACGGCATGGAAGAGCGGCCGGTGCCGCAGGACGAGCGGCAGAAGACTTCCAGGACCCAGCCGTTCCCGGGCGGCGAGCCGTTCATCCCCCAGGCGCCCCGCTTCGACAACGCCACCCGCCCGGTGCCCTTCTATGCCTGGGGCGGCCTCTACACGCCGCACTGGGACCGGGCCACGATCATCTTCCCCGGCGCGGGAGGCGGTGGTGACTGGACGCACCTGTCGTTCAATCCCGAGACCGGCTGGATCTACGTCGGGTACGGCCTGATCAACTCGGGCTTCTCCAATTCGAGGGACGGACGGGTCAACACCTCCCGGCCGCTGGGGGAGTACTTCGCCGGCGGGATCGCGGCCGTGGATCCCCGTACGAACAAGCCGGTCTGGACGCTGGACCGGGAGTGGTCCCTGGCCCACGGCAACGGCATCCTGACCACGGCGGGCCGTGTCATGTTCCAGGGCGGCCCCGACGGCGTCCTGCACGCGATGGACGACACCAACGGCGACATCCTGTGGAGCTTCCAGTGCGGCGCGGGCGTGCACACCAGCCCGGTCAGCTACGAGATCGACGGCGAGCAGTACATCGCGGTGTTCGCCGGCGGCAACGGGTTGCCCTATCCCGACATCCCCCGCGGCGACCACCTGTGGGCGTTCAAGCTCGGCGGGACCGTGCCGCCCGCACCGGCGCCCGTGCCGCCGAAGAAGCGCAACGACATCCGCGTCGCGGCCGTGAACGGCACGACCGTCACCCTGGGCCGCGTCTGGGACAACGCCGCCCAGCGTCCCGGCGCCAAGGAGAACACGGTCGCGCAGAACGCGATGTCCCCGCAGCATCTGCGCGTTCCCGTCGGCACGACCGTCACCTTCGTCAATCCCGCCGACAACGCGTACGCGCACGCGGCCGTCTCGTTCTTCGAGTACGAGTTCGACAGCGGGGTGCTGATGCCCGGGCAGTCGTTCACCCACACCTTCGACACCCCGGGTGAGTTCTTCTACAACGACGCGATCTTCCCGCAGAACACCGGCAAGATCGTCGTCTACTGAACTCCGGACATCTGCTGACCCCGGGACAGACGCCGAAGCGCCCGCCGTGACCTCACGGCGGGCGCTTCGGCATGGTGCGTCGACGAGCCTCCGGACGCGTTTCGCGTTGCCGGAGGCGCAAGAGGAGGGCCGGGCGGCCCGGCCCTCCTCCTCCGAGCTCAGAGCTGGGTGGGCAGGATGGACGGTGGGATCGGGCCCTTGTTGCGGCGGCCCTGCTGAGACTCCTCCCATGCGTGGGCCAGGATGCCGACGCTGCGGCTGAGCACGAACAGGCCTCTCGCGAGCGGTGCGGGGAAGCCGAGCTCGGCGTAGACGACCGCGGTCGCGCCGTCGACGTTCATCGGGATCGGCCTGCTCCTGCCCTGGTTCAAGATCTCTTCCACCTCACGCGCCGCCCGCAGATGGCGCCCGGGGACGACGCCGTCGGCGACCGCCTCCTCCACCAGGCCGAGCAGCGGATCGCGACGCGGGTCCTTTCTGTGGAAGCGGTGACCGAAGCCCGGCAGATACCTGCCGCGGGCGCGCCAGGCGGCCACCGCCTCCTCCGCGGACCCTCGCTCCAGCACGTCTTCCAGGAGTTCGACGCATTGCTGGCCGGCCCCGCCGTGGGAGTCCCCGAGCAGGTTGACGCCGGAGGCGACCGCGCTGTTGAGGCCGATGCCGCAGGTGGCGGCCATCCGGGCGACCGCGATCGAGGGAGCGTGCGGGCCGTGGTCGACGGAGCACACGAGCGCGGCCTCCAGCAGCGCCGCCTGCCGGGGCTCGGGCAGCGCGCCACGCAGCATCAGCCACACGATCTCGGCGAACCCGGCCTTGCCGATCAGCTCCTGAACCGGTAGCCCGCGCAGCTCGATGACGTCCGGGGCGATCCGCGACACACCGGTCGCCCACCAGTCGGCCGCCGCGGTGGTCTGGCCGAGCGTGTTGTGGCTCATAGAGTGGCCGCCTTTCCGGACGGAGCTGCCGGAGTCGGATCGGAGATCGCCGGAGCGGCCACGGCCGGTGCCGGCACGAACTCCGTAGTGTGCTCGCCGAGAAGAGGAGGCGGCGCGGACGGCCGCAATGGACGGCCGTCCACCACGACGCCGTTGCTCACCACGGTGAGCCGCCGCGCCGAGCCGTCCGGGAAGGGCAACTCGGTGAAGAAGCCCCGCTGTGCCAGTTGCTCCAGGGCGAGGGTTTGACGCAGGGTCAGGATCCGCCCCGCGGGGACGCCCGCCTCGGACAGTTCCTGCTCCCACTCCTGCGCGGTCCTGGTACGCAGCACGGCGTTGAGCTCGGCGTTCAGCTCCTCCCGGTTGCGCTTGCGCGCCTCGCGGGTGGCGAACCTGGAGTCCTGCGCCAGGTCGGGGCGCCCGATCACCCGGCACAGCTCCAGGAACTGCTCCTGACGGTTGGCGGCGATGTTGAGCGGGCCGTCGGCGGCCTCGAAGGTCCCCGACGGAGCCGCTGTGGCGTTCTGGCGCCCCATCGGCTCGGGGTCTATCCCGCTGATGAGGAGATTCGAGACCGCCCAGCCCATCGCCGAGATGGACGCCTCCAGCATGGACAGGTCGAGGAAACACCCCAGGCCCGTACGGCTCCGCCCGGCAAGCGCCGCCGACACCGCCATGGCCGCCGACAGGCCGCCTATCGTGTCGCACACGGGGAATCCCACCCGGAGCGGCACGGTCTCCGGGGTGCCGGTGATGCTCATCATCCCCGACAGCCCCTGCACGATCTGGTCGTACGCGGGGGCGGTGCTCATCGGCCCGCTCTGCCCGAAGCCGGAGATGGCGCAGTACACCAGGCGCGGGTTGAGCTCGCGCAGCCGGTCCCAGCCGTAACCGAGCCGGGCCATCACCCCGGCGCGGAAGTTCTCCAGCAACACGTCGGCGCCGGTGACGAGTTCCTCGAAGGCGGCCCGTCCGGCATCGTCCTTCAGATCCAGTTCCACGGACTTCTTCCCCGCGTTCTGCGCGAGGAATGACGCGCCGATGCCGGCCTCGTTGAGCTCGGCCTCGGCGCCCAGACGGCGGGCGAGATCGCCCCGCCCCGGCACCTCCACTTTGATCACTTCAGCGCCCAGCAGCATCAGCTGGTAACTGCAGTACGGTCCGGCGAGCACGTTGGTCAGGTCGACGACCCTGATCCCCGTGAGGGGTAACTCCTGCATTCGGGCACACCTCCAGCGGCGCCGTCACCGACGACGCCGTCTTGTCACGTGGTTGTGGAAAGCCGTTGTCCCCGTACGCTCGCCGCGGCTAGGCGAGCGGGTGGTCGAAGCCCCGTTCCGACATGCGGCGGGCCACATCCGCCAGCTCCTTGGCGAACTCCCGCACCCGGTCCTCGGTGAAACGCTGGGTCGGTCCGCTCAGGGTCAGCGCGGCCACCACCGAGCCCGACGCGGCGACGACCGGAACGGCCACCGCGGACAGACCGGCGTCGCGCTCTCCGTGGCTGGTGGCGTATCCGGCCCGCGTTGCCTCGGCGATCCAGTCCCGCAGAGTCGCCAGGTGCGCGGCTCCGTGCGGCGAGGTGGCCGCGATACGCTCCAGCAGCTCCGGCTTGGCATCCCTGAGCAGGACCTTCGACGAGGCTCCGGCCCACAGGGGCAGCTCGTCGCCGATGCGTACGACGTGGCGCAGTGCCTGGGTGCCTTCCTGCTGGGCCACGCAGACCCGGAAGATGCCGCGGGCGACGTACAGGTTGACGGTCTCGCCCTGCCGCAACGCGAGCTGGCGCATCATGGCCTGGGTCTCCGGCGGCAGCTCCCACGCCCGCTTGGCCAGGTGGGCCCAGCGCCACAACGCGGGGCCCGCGGTGTAGCCCTTGGGGGTGGCCCACAGCAGACCCATCTGCTCCAGGGTCTGCAGCAGCCGGATCGTCGTCGTCTTGGCCAGGCCGGTGGCCTCCACGACCTCCCTGATCGTGATCGCCGGCCGGTCCTCGGTGAGCAGCGACAGGATCTCGAACGCGCGCTGCACGCTGCGGACGCCGCCGGCTTCGCCGGATTCGGATGAAGGCACAGGTCCTCACTAGACAGTAGGGATGGCGCGGTGGTGTCACCGCGTCCTCGGTCGCGTCGGACAAATCATGCCCTGCCGTGCCTGGCCCGGACGGCGCGTCGCCACGATGGCGCCGCGACGCGTCCGTCCGGCTCCACGCTCACGACGGGCAGTCTTCGTCAGGCACTCCCAGCGGCCGGGATGCCGTGCCCGTAACGGCTCTGAAACTTCCTATTGCCAGAACGTCCGGGCACCCGTACGTTAACACCCAGTCCACACTGCGGTCCATAAGTACCGCTTAGCGGATCAGCTTGAGGAGAGGTCTTTGGACAGCATCAGCCGAGCCGGCTGCTTCATCGCAGGTGAGTGGGTGTCCGAGGGGGAGTGGCTCGAACGGGTCGGCCCCTATGCCGGGCACGTGGTCAGCCAGGCGCGGATCGCCGGGCCGGACGACGTGACCACCGCCCGTGAGTACGCGCGAGAGCAGGCGAGAACCGTGGCCCGGCTCACCCCCGCGGCGCGGGCGGCGGTCCTGGAAGAGGCGGCGCGTATGGTGATCGCACGGAGGGACGAGTTCGCCCGCCTGCTCGCCCTCGAACTCGGCAAGCCGCTGAAGGACGGCCGGGGCGAGATGACACGAGTGGCCGACACGTTCGCGGTGTGTGCGGCCGAGGCACGCTCCCTGGGCGGAGAGGTGCTCCCGGTCGCGGGCTGGGAACGCGGTGCGGGCACCACGGCCCTGACCTACCGGGCGCCCGCAGGCGTGGCACTCGCGATCACCCCCTTCAACGCCCCGGCCAACCTGCTGGCCCACAAGCTCGGCGCCTCGTTCGCGGCGGGCAACACCACGCTGGTCAAACCGCCCCCGCAGGCGCCGGCCGCCTCCGCCGCGCTGGTGGGCCTGCTGCTGGAGGCGGGTATGCCGCCCGAGGCCGTACAGGTGCTGCACGGAGACGGCGGGCTCGGCGCCGCGCTGTGCGCCGCGCCCGAGGTGTCGGTCATCAGCTTCACCGGCGGCGCGGCGACCGGCGCGGCCGTGGCCCGCGCGGCCGGGCCGAAACGGCTGGCGCTGGAGTTGGGCGGCAACGCCGCCACCATCGTCTGCGAGGACGCCGACATCGACCAGGCGGCGAGGATCTGCGCGGCCACCGGTTACAGCAACTCGGGGCAGAGCTGCATCTCGGTCCAGCGGGTGTACGTCCAGCGCAGCCGGTTCGACGAGTTCGTCGGGACGTTCACCACGCAGGTGCGGTCCCTGGTGGTGGGGGACCCGCTCGATCCGGCCACCGACGTGGGGTCGATGGTCGACGAGGATGCCGCCGAGCGGGTCGTCCGCTGGACCGCAGAGGCTCGCGACCGCGGGGCCGTCGTCACCACCGGTGGCACCAGGAACGGCGCCGTGGCGGCGCCCACGGTCGTGGCCGGCCCGCCGCCGGACGCCACGCTGGTGCGCGAGGAGGTCTTCGGCGCGCTCGTCGCGGTCCTGCCGTACGACGACTTCGACGAGGTCCTCGCCGAGTGCAACCGCAGCAGGTACGGCCTGCAGGCAGGACTGTTCAGCCACGACATCCGGCGCATCATGACGGCCTGGCGCGAACTGGAGGTGGGCGGTCTGGTCGTCAACGGATCCTCCAACTTCCGGCTCGACCATGTGCCCTTCGGCGGCGTGAAGGACTCCGGCATCGGCCGCGAGTCGCCGCGATGGATGCTGGAGGACTTCACCGTCGTCAAGACGCTGCTCCTGCGCGGCGTCTCCGTGTGGGGGGAATGATCATGACAAACACAGAGGGAACGCCGATGACCGCCGCCCACGCGCTGGTGGCACAGCTCGAACACCTGGGAGTGGAGTACGTCTTCGGGACGTGCGGCCATACCAACATCGCGGTGCTGGACGCGCTTCGCGACAGCCCCATCGAGTTCGTCATCGCCCGGCACGAGCAGGCGGCCGCGCACGCGGCCGACGGCTACGCCCGCGCCTGCGGCAAGCCCGGGGTCCTGCTGGTGCACGTGGGCCCGGGACTGACGAACGCGGTCACCGGTGTGATGACCGCGGCGCTCGACTCGATCCCGCTGGTCGTGATCGCGGGCGACGTGCCGTCCTACTACCGTGGCCGGCACCCCCACCAGGAGGTGAACCTGCACGCGGACGCCGACCAGACCTCGATCGTCCGGCCGTTCGTGAAGCGGGCCTGGGAGACCCATCGGGCCGAGGACCTGCTCCGCAACGTCGAGCGGGCCTTCTGGACGGCCACCTCGGGCCGGCCGGGCGCCGTCATGGTCAACGTGCCGATGGACCTGTTCTCCCGTCCGCTGGCGGCGGGGCCGCGCCCGCCGGTGCGGCTCGCCGCCGCGCCCGACCTGCCGCAGGCGGTGGCCGAGCGCATCGCCGACGCCCTGGCCGGCGCCGAGCGCCCGCTGGTCTACCTCGGCGGCGGGGCCAGGGGAGAGGACGGCCGCGCCGCGCTGCTGTCCCTGATCGAGCACCTGGACATCCCGCTGGTGCACTCGCTCATGGCCAAGGGCGCGGTGCCCGACGAGCATCCGCTGGTGCTGGGCATGCCGGGCTTCTGGGGCCTGGAGCTGACCAACCGCTACACCCGCGAGGCCGACGTCGTCCTCGCCCTGGCCACCCGCTTCGCCGAGACCGACGCGAGCTCCTGGGATCCCCGCTACACCTGGGCCTTCCCTCCGGGCAGGCTCATCCAGATCGACATCGATCCGGCGGAGATCGGCCGCAACTACCCCGTGGAAATCGGCGCCGTCGCCGACGTCACGCTGGCGCTGCGGGCGATCGCGGACGCGGTCAAGGCGCGGCCCCCGGTCAGCAGGCCAGGACTGCGGCAGGAGATCGGGGCCGCGCGCCGCGAGCTGTTCACGGCCAGCCGGGAACGCGGCACCAGCGACCGGTTCCCTCTGCGGCCCGAGCGCATCCTGGCCGACCTGCGCGAGGCCGTGCCGGCCGACACGATCCTGGTCACCGACGTCGGCTGGAACAAGAACGGTGTCGCGCAGTGCTACGAGCTGCCGCCCGAGGGGCGGTTCATCACCCCCGGCGGCGCCTCCACCATGGGATTCGGCCCGGCGGCGGCGGTGGGCGTGCAGATCGCCCGGCCGGATGCCACCGTGGTGGCCCTCATCGGGGACGGCGGGATGAGCGCGCAGCTGCCCGCCGTTCCGATGGCCGTCGAGCAGGGAGCACCGGTCGTCTTCGTCGTGATGAACAACCGCGCCCACGGCACGATCTCCGACCTGCAGTCGGCCAGCTACGGGCAGAGCTACGGGTGCGACTTCCGCACGCCGGAGGGCGAGGCGTACAGCCCCGACTTCGCCGCGTTCGGCCGCTCGTGTGGAGCGGACGGTTACTCGGTCGCCGGTCCGGCGGACCTCTCGGCCGCGCTTCTTGCCGCCTTGGCCGCCCGCCGGCCGACGGTGATCGACGTGCCCATGGTCAACGAACCGGTGCCCACGCCGGGCCACTGGAACATCAAGGACATCTACCACGGCGTGTTCGCCGACTGACCCGCCCCGCCGCCGCCAACCGTTGCGCTTTCGAGATTCCCCACGGCGACGAAGCATCGTATAACTAACGTACTCGTTCGTACATTACGCCTGTGCGTCCGCGAGATGCCGGGCCCCGCACCATCACCCCCCTCTCGTAACGAGGTGACAGTCATGTCCTCCATCTCCTGGCGCCGATCCCTGGCCGTGTCGGCCACCGCCGCGGCCCTGGCCACGCTCGCCGCCTGCGCCGCACCCGGCGAATCGAACGAGTCCGGCGCGAACGCCACGGGACCGATCAAGATCGCGAACATCAACGCGCAGAGCGGGCAGCTCAGCCCGCTCGGCAAGTGGGAGAACAAGGGCGTCAAGCTCGCCGTCGACGAGGCGAACAAGGCCGGGGGCATCGACGGCCGGCAGATCCAGCTCGACCTCTTCGACGACCAGGGCGACCCGACGATCGGCACCAACCTGGCCCGCAAGATCGCCAGCGAGGGCTACATCGCGATGTTCGGCACCGCGGAGAGCGCGGTCACGCTCGCCATGGCTCCCATCCTGAAGGACGCGAAGATCCCCAACATCACGTCCGGCCAGTCGCCCAAGCTCGCCGACCTCAAGAGCCCCTTCCTGTTCCTGAACGCCCCGACCAGCGTCGCCTACGACGAGACGCTGGCCAAGTATCTGGTCGAGTCCAAGGGCTTCAAGAAATACGCACTGATCAGCAACAACGGCTCGTACGGCGTGGGCGAGCACGACGCCTTCCTCGCCGCGCTCAAGACCCGCGGGATCGCCCCGGTCGCCGACGAGGTCGTCACGCCCGACCAGAAGGACTTCAGCGCCGCGCTCACGGGCATCCGGCAGAAGGACCCCGAAGTGCTGTTCATCGGCGCCGAGGAGGTGGAGTCCGGCCTCATCGCCAAGCAGGCCCGCGAACTCGGCCTCAAGGCGGTCTTCGCCGGTGGCGCCCCGATGGGCACCGAGCCGTACATCAGCACGGCAGGGGAGGACAACGTGGAGGGCTCGGTGGTCAGCTCCCCCTACCTGAGCAACGACGCCACCGACGCGAGCCGCGCCTTCGCCGCCGCGTACAAGGCCGCCTACAACGAGGAGGCCGAGTTGCACGGCGCCAAGGCCTACGACGGCGCCCGCATCGTGATCGAGGCGCTCAAGGCCACCGGCGGCGAGGGCGGGCAGAAGCTGGCCGACGCCATCCGCGCCACCAAGTACTCCGGGCTGCTCGGCGACTTCGCCTACGACGAGTCGGGGGTCGGCCTCCACTCCACCCGGATCGCCGTCATCAAGTCCGGCAAGCTCGTCGCCGAGAGCGCGAGCTGATCTCGGCCGTCGTCCGGGGTGGCCGGTCCGCCCCGGACCAAGGAGAACCATGCAGGTATTTCTGCAGACCCTCATCGGAGGGATCGGCTTCGGCGCCGTCTACGCCCTGGTGGCGATGGGATTCTCGATCGTCTACCGGACCATGGGGCTGGTCAACTTCGCCCACGGCAACGTGGTGATGATCGGCGCCTATGCCGCCTCCACGTTCTACATGACCGCCCATCTGCCGTTCGCGGTGGCCATGGTGGTCGCCATCGTCGTGACCGGCATCGTCGGCCTCGTGATCGAGCGGATGCTGCGCCGGCTGGAGGGCCGCGACTTCGACCTGATGCTGATCGGCACCATCGGTTTCGGCACCGTGCTGGAGGCGCTGGCCGTCCTCATCTGGGGCGCCACCGGGCACGCCGTGCCCTCCCCGGTCGGCAGCGCGCCGCTTGACGTGTTCGGCATCCGGATCCGCACCTACAGCCTCGTCGTCATCGCCATCGCCGCCGTGGCGACCGTGCTGCTCGCCCTGTTCCTGCAGCGGACCAAGCTCGGCGCGGCGATGCAGGCGGTCGCGATGAACCCGCACGCCGCGACCGCAGTGGGCGTCCACGTCGGCCGCAGCAACGCCATGGCCTTCGCCATCGGCGCCGGCCTGGCCGCACTGGCCGGCGGCCTGGTCGGGCCGCTGCTCTACGTCAGCCCGGTCATGGGCGGGTCACTGGGCATCAAGGGTTTCGCCGCGGCCATCTTCGGCGGCTTCGGCAGCATCCCCGGCGCGATCGTCGGCGGCATGGCCTTCGGGATCCTCGACTCCTTCGCCGCCGGCGCCTTTCAGGGGTATTCGGAACTGGTCGTCTTCCTGGTGTTCGCGGTCGCCGTCATGATCCGCCCGACCGGGATCTTCGGTGAGAGGACGGTGAACCGCGCGTGAAGCGCCTGACCCCCGTCGTCGCCCTCGTCCTCTTCGCGGCCGCCGCCTGGCTGCTGCCGTACGGGCTGGACCGCTACGCCATCCACGTGGTCGACGTCGCCGTCATCTTCGCCCTGCTGGGTATCGGCCTGGGCCTGGTCATGGGTGTGGCCGGGCAGATCAACCTGGCCCAGGTGGCCTTCTTCGGCATCGGCGCGTACGCCTGCGCGATCCTGACCACCCGGGCCGGGCTCGGCTTCTGGGTCGCCGCCGCGCTGGCCGTGCTGGCCGCCGTCGTCGTGGGCCTGGTGGTGTCCGTCCCGGCGTTGCGCGTGCAGTCCCACTACCTCGGCATCGTGACGCTGGGCCTGGCCCTGGCGTTCATCAACTGGATCACCAATGCGGCCCTGGCCGGCAAGTCCGAGGGGATCAGCGACCTGCCGGTGCCGCCGATGTTCGGCATCGACCTGAGCAGCGAATACCTGTTCTACTACGTCGAGCTGGTGGTCTTCGCGGTCGCGCTGGCCTTCGCCCTGTTCGTGGTCCGCACCCCGCTCGGGCGCCGGATGCGGGCGATGCGCGACGACAGCCTCGCCGCCGGGGCGCTCGGCGCGGAGATCCCGCTGCTGCGCATCACCGCGTTCGTCCTGTCCGGCCTGTACGGCGGCGTCGCCGGCGTCCTGTACGCGGGCCTGATCCGCTACGTGGCGCCGGAGACCTTCAGCGTCGCCAACATGTTCCTCCTGCTCGCGATGGTCATCATCGGCGGCAGGCAGAGCATCGTGGGCTGCGTCGTCGGCGCGCTGGCGCTGTCGCTGCTGCGAGAGCTCCTCGTGGACTTCTCGGTCTACGCGCAGCTCGGTTACGGCGCCGTCGTGGTGCTCATGGTCGTGTTCGCCCCGACGGGGCTCGCGGGCGTCCCCCGGCTCGTGCGCTCCTGGCTGCGCCGGCGTAAGGGCCGCGACGAGGGCCGCCGGGCCACGCTCGGATCCTTCACGCCGTACGAGCCCGCGCCCGTGCGCGGCGGCGGCGTGATGCTGGAAGTGCGTGGCGTGGGCATGAGCTTCAAGGGCCTGCGCGCGCTCGACGACGTGACGCTGAGCGTGCCCGCCGGTGAGATTCGCGGCGTGGTCGGGCCCAACGGCTCGGGCAAGACCACCCTGTTCAACATCATCAGCGGCTTCTACGTCCCCACCGCGGGGCAGGTTCTCCTGGAGGGGCGTGGCATCGGCGGGACCGCGCCGTACCGGCTTTCGCAGCTCGGGGTGGCGCGCACCTTCCAGAACCTGCGCCTGTTCGGCGACCTCACTGCCCGGGAGAACATCCTGGTCGCCCTGGACCGCACCCGCACCCATTGGATCTGGCGATACGTGCTGCTGCCCTGGGGCGTCGTACGGCATGACCGGGACCTACGCCGTCGTGCCGACGACATCGTCGGCCGTTACGGTCTGGACGATTTCGCCGACGCCCAGCCGAAGTCCCTGCCGTACGGCATTCAGCGCCGTATCGAGATCGCCCGGGCCATGGCCATGTCGCCGCGCCTGCTGCTCCTCGACGAACCGGCCGCGGGGCTGAACGACGAGGAGGTGCGGCAGCTGGCCGCGATGGTCCGCTCCATCCGCGATTCGGGGGTCACCGTAGTGATCATCGAGCACCACATGGGACTGGTCATGTCCCTGTGCGACCAGGTCACCGTGCTGTCCGGCGGCCGGGTCATCGCCGACGGCCCGCCCGCCGAGGTCGCCGTCGTGCCCGAGGTCGTGGAGGCCTACCTCGGCGAGGCCGGCTACCTGAACGCCGAGACGCAGGACGCACAGGAGGTCACCCGATGAGCGGGCCGGAACTGACCGTCACCGGGCTCGGGGTCGACTACGGCGGCGTGCGAGCCGCGCACGACATCGGCTTCTCCGTCGCGCCGGGGGAGTCGGTCGGCATCATCGGGGCCAATGGCGCGGGCAAGACCTCCACGCTCAAGGCCATCATGGGCCTCGCACCGAGGTCGGTCCGGTCGCTGCGCTTCGGTGAGCACGACCTGTGCCGGATGCCCGCGCACCACGTGGTACGCGCCGGGATCGGCTACGTCCCCGAGGGCAGGCACGTCTTCCCCGGCCTGACGGTGGAGAAGAACCTGCTGCTGGGGGCATACACCCGGCCGTGGAAGGCGCAGACGCGCGCGTCGCTGGACGAGGTCTACGACCTGTTCCCGGTGCTCGGCGAGATGCGCGACCGTCTTGCCGGGGCGCTGTCGGGCGGACAGCAGCAGATGCTGGCCATCGGCCGGGCGCTGATGTCCCGGCCCCGGCTCATGGTGCTGGACGAACCGTCCATGGGCCTGTCGCCCAAGCTGGTCAACCAGATCGTCGAAGTTCTCAAGAAGCTCAACGCGGAAGGGCTGAGCATCCTGCTGGTCGAGCAGAACGCCAAGCTCACCTTCGAGGTGACCAGCCGTTGCCTGGTCATGGAGAACGGTGAGATCGCGATGACCGGAAGCTGCGAGGACCTGCGGGGCGACCCGAAGGTCCGCAGCATCTACCTCGGCCTGTGAGCCGCCGTTCACTGGCGATCCTCATCGGCTGCGGGGCCGTCTTCGGGCTCTCCTTCGTGTTCGTCCGGGCGGCCGTGCCGTACCTCGGCCCGGTCGCCCTTTCCCTGGGCCGCACGCTCATCGGGGGAGTCCTGCTGCTGGCCGTCGTACGCGCCCGCGGGTTGAAGCGCGGCGATGTGCCGGCCTGGCGGTTCGCGCTGCTCGGCGTGCTGTCGGCCGCGGCGCCGTTCCTGCTGCTGTCGATCGCCACCACCCGCCTGAACGCGGGGACCACCGCGGTGGTGAACGCCTCCAGCCCGGCGTTCGCCCTGCTCATCGAGGTCACGGCCGGGCGGGAACGGCTCAGCCGGAGGCGCCTCGCCGGCCTCGTCACCTGCATGGCCGGGGTCGCACTGGCCACCGCCCCGCGCGGTCTCGGCATCAGCGGCGACGGAGTCATCGGCGTTGTGACCGTCCTGCTCGGCGCCTTCGTCTTCGCGTACGGCGGCTCGTACGCAGGCCGGGGCTTCGCCGGAGTGCCTCCCCTGGTTGTGGCGGCCGGGCAGCAACTCGGCGCGGCCGCCGTCCTGGCCCCGCTTCTCGTGCTGTCACCGCCGCCGGGCCCGTTCACCGTCAGGGTCGCCGCGGACGTCGTCGGACTCGGCGTGCTCGGCAGCGGGCTGGCCTACCTCCTGTTCTATTGGCTCATCGACCATGAGGGACCCGTCCGTACGGCCAGTGTCAACCTGCTGGTTCCGGTCTTCGGCGTCCTGTGGGGCTTTCTGCTCCTCGGCGAGCCGCTGTCGCCGGTCACGATGGTCGGGATCGGCGTGATCGTGATCGGCCTGCGGTGGGTCCTCCACCCGCTCTCCTGAGCGAGGCGTCCTGGTCCCGAGTGGCGCGGCGGTCTGCCGGTCTCAGGTCACCAGGCCCCTGCGGTAGGCGTAGACCACCGCCTGCACGCGGTCACGCAGGCCGAGCTTGGTGAGGATGCGCGACACGTACGTCTTGACGGTCTCCTGGCTGATCACCAACGTCGCGGCGATCTCGCTGTTGGACAGGCCGTCGGCGATGAGCCGCAGCACCTCCAGCTCGCGCGGGGTCAGCACGGCGTCGTCGGGGGTGCCCTCGGCGGGACGGATCCGCGCCGCGTACCTGCCGACGAGCTGCCGCGTCACCTCGGGGGCCAGCAACGCGGCACCCGTCGCGACGGTTCGGATGCCGTGCAGCAGCTGCGCCGGTGGGGCGTCCTTGAGCAGGAACCCGCTCGCCCCCGCACGCAGCGCCTCGTACACGTACTCGTCCAGGTTGAACGTCGTCACCACGAGCACCTTGACGGGATGCTTCACCCCGGCACCCGCCAGCAGGCGGGTCGCCTCGATGCCGTCGAGCACCGGCATGCGTACGTCCATCACCACGATGTCCGGCTCCAGCCGGCGGGCGAGGTCGACCGCGGTGCGGCCGTCCCCGCACTCGCCCACCACCTCGAGGTCGGGCTGGGCATCGATGATCGTCGCGAACCCGGTGCGGATCAGCGCCTGGTCGTCGCAGACCAGGACCCGGACCGGCGCGTTCACGACGGGCTCCCCACGGGGATGCGGGCCCTCACGACGAAGCCGCCGCCCGCCCGCCGGTCGGCGCTGAACTCGCCGCCCAGGGTCTCGACCCGCTCGCGGAGCCCGGCGAGGCCCCGCCCGCTCCCGCCGGGCGAGCCCGCCCGCGAGCCGGAACCGTCGGTGCCGACCTCCACGATGATCTCCTTCTCGCTGTAGCGCACGCGGACCTCGGTGTGGCTGCCATGGGCGTATTTGAGGGCGTTCGTCAGGGACTCCTGCACGACCCTATAGGCCACGAACTCGGCACTGCCCGCCGATTCCGCCGGCCTGCCCTCCTCGGCGAACTCCACCGGCTGCCCGGCCAGGCGCGTCTGCTCCACGAGCGTGTGAAGCTCGCCGACGGACGGCATCCTGACGTCGGAGGGGTCGGAGTGGTCGGGGTTGAGCAGATCGAGCAGGTGCCGCAGGTCGGCGATGGCCCGCCGGCCGGTGCCGGTGACCGCGCTCAAGGCCGCGTCGAGGCGGTCGGGTGCGGCGGTCAGGTAGCGGGCCGCCTCGGCC
Organism: Microbispora sitophila; assembly: GCF_014892245.1. Taxonomy (NCBI): domain Bacteria; kingdom Bacillati; phylum Actinomycetota; class Actinomycetes; order Streptosporangiales; family Streptosporangiaceae; genus Microbispora; species Microbispora sitophila. The sequence goes on from NZ_JADBGC010000030.1 coordinate 55,993, forward strand.
TGCACGACCATCGCCGTCACGTGGTGGGTCACGACGTCGTGGAGTTCGCGGGCGATGCGGGTGCGCTCGGCGGCGCGGGTGGCCTCGGCGATGTGGCGGCGGCGCTCGGCCTCGGCGGCCCGGGTGGAGCGCAGCCAGGCCCCGATGCCCCACGCGAGAGCCAGCGCCAGGTAGAAAACCACGTAACCTTCCACCCGCTCGGCCGCGCCGAGCCGGCCGAGCGCGACCGCCAGCGGCACGTACGCCGCGGACAGGAGGAGCACGGTGACACGCCGGTGGCGCTCCAGATGGGCGCCCGCGCTGATCAGCGCGATGGGCATCGCGTTGCTCGCCAACACGTGGTAGGCGCGGATCTGGTCGAGGGCGAAGCCGAGCGACACCAGAGCCAGACACACGGCCGGCCACCGCCGGCGCACGGCGAGCGGAAGGCACTCCAGGGCGATCACCACGAGCGCCAGCGCGTCGAAGGGGCGGGCCGGCAGGTCTCCGACCTGCGTCCCCTTGCCGTGGAGCGACGGCAGGAGCGATGCGACGGCCAGCAGCAGCCCGAACGGTAAATCCCGGACCACGACGTCGCATCGCCGCCAAAGGTCCGTGACCCGCTGAAGATCGATCACTGGGCGAGCGTAGCGGTCGCGCCGCGCCGGAGCGGGACCACGTTGCCGCGCCGGCGGGCCAGCCACATGAAGGCGACCGCCAGCAGCAGGCCGAACAGAACCGCGTACGGGCTCGCCTCCGGCCCGAACTCGCCGCCGGTGAGCAGGGCCGGGCCTGACGTCACGCCGTGCAGCAGCCCTTCCTGCGCGCCGTTGCCCGAGACCTCGGTGCCGAAGATGCCGGCCGCGGCGAAGTTCCAGCCGAAGTGCAGGCCGATCGGCACCCACAGGGTGCGGGTGGCGGCGTAGGCGGCGGCGAGCATGCCGCCCGCCTCGATCGCGATGGCGATCGCGCCCCACAGGCTGGCGTGCGGATTGAACAGGTGCGACAGGCCGAACAGCAGGCCGGTCAGCGCCAGCGCAAGCCACGTCCCCGCGCGTTCCTCGACGATCCTGAACAGGATGCCGCGAAACAGCAGCTCCTCCGTCACCGCGGCGGCGGCCATGAGGCCCAGCACCCCGACCGCGCCCGCCACGGAGCCCGCGCCGTCGATCCGGTAGCCGCCGATGAGGGCGATGTTCAGGATGACGGCCGCGAACATCCCGACACCGATCAGCAGCCCCCGGCCGACGGCGGAGGCGGCGCCTTTCGCGGCCACCTCCACCGGCGCGCGGCGCTCGGACCACCGCACCACCCGGGCGTACACGAACACCAGAAGTACGGCTGTCGCGACACCGAGGATCAGGGTGAGGAGCGCGTTCCCCTGTACCGCGCCCACGCCCATGCTGCCGGCGAAGGCGACCGCCGCGACGGCCACGAGCTGCTTCAACAGTCGCATGACGACTCCCTTGCGAGATCCCGCGGCCGGAGCGCCGCGGCTACGCCCGGAACGTTAGGGATTCGTCGGCCTGGAATCGTCACCGCACGGTGGACACTCGCGGGTAGCTCGCATGGGGGACAGGTGCGCCGCGATGATCGGGATAGCGCGGACCCTGCGCTTCGTCGCGCACCGGCCGGATCTGTTCGAGTCGCACGGCGGCGGCTTCAACGCCCAGAAGCGGGCCTTCGACTCGCTCGGGGAGGGCGAGGTGCTGGTGATCGAGGCCCGCGGCGACGCCACCGCCGGCACCGTCGGCGACGTCCTCGCTCTGCGCGCGAAGACGCTGGGTGCCGCCGGAATCGTCACGGACGGGGCCGCGCGTGACTCGGCCGCCGTCGCCGCCATCGGCATCCCCACGTTCGCCCAGGCCGCTCATCCCTCGGTACTCGGGCGGCGGCGCTATCGGGCCTGGCGGGAGGAGCATCCATGACCCAGACCAGGAGCAAGTCTCGGATCGCCTACGACTGGATCCGCGAGCGCATCGAGACCGGCCAGTTCTCGCCCGGCTACCGCCTGGTCCTCGGCTGGTGGGGCAACCCGGTCGTCCCGAGCCGGTACACCGAGGCGTCGGCGGTGCTCGATCTCGACGGCAATCCGGTGCCGGTCGTGGAGCGCACGCACACCGGCGAGATGGCCGTGACGGTCGGCGCGGACGGCTTTTCCTACACCCGCGTGGGCGACGTCGAGCGTGGCTTCAAGCTCGGCGAACAGCTGTGAGCCGGCTACTGGCGGGCGTCGGCGCTCCTGTCGTAGGCCGCCCGCGCGGCCGTGATCTTCTCGTGGTTGTTCTCCGCCCACTCCGACAGCGCGCGCGTGGACGCGAACAGTTCCCTGGCCAGAGCGGTGGCCGTGTAGTCGACCTGCGGAGGCACGGTGGGATACACGGTGCGGACGAGCAGCCCGTCACGTTCCAGGGTGCGTAGCGTGAGGGTCAGCATGCGGCGGCTGATGCCGGGAATCGTCCGGTGAAGCTCGGCGAACCGGATGGGCCCGCTGCTCGCGGCCGCGATGATCGCGATTCCCCATTTGCTCCCGACCCGGTCGAGGGCATCGCGGAACGCCGCGCACACGTCGGGCTCCACGTCGCCGGGCAGTCGAGATCCTTCTGACATCGCGCTCCCCTCCCCGCTGAGAACGTCAGCCTCGCACGCGACCGGCGCGTGAACAAGCCGCAGCCTTCCCACCCGGTCCAGCCTGTGGGGAGGCAGCGCGGTAAGAGGGATCGGCGCCGGCGCCATCGAGGCGTACGTGAAGCGGGAAAAGGCTGCTGGACATGATCCCGGGCCGCTCCAAGGCCGTGTTCAAGGCCTGGCTTACCCAGCGCCCCCAGGCGTGGCGCGAGGCCGTGGAGGTCGTCGCGATGGACGGGTTCACCGCCTTCAAGACCGCCGCCGCTGGGGAGGTCCCCGCCGCGGTCGCGGTGATGGACCCCTTCCACGTGGTGCGCCTTGCCGGCGACGCCCTCAACGACTGCCGCCGCCGCGTTCAGCAGACCACCCCCGGCCGCCGCGGGCGTAAGAACGACCCGCTCTACCGTGCCCGGCGAACCCTGCGCGCAGGTGAGGTGCTGGATCGGCGTCGGCTGCCCGACCAGGGACAGCGATGCGCAAACGCAGCCGGAGGCCCGATCTTGTGTCACCGTTCGCAGTGGACTTCTTCGCGTACCCGCTCAGATCGGTCAACGGCGCACCCGATAGCGCAGGTGAAGCACCCGGTTGCCCTGAATCACCACCTCAGGATCCTCCAACATGTGCTGAGCGTGGACGGACCCGAAGTAGCGCTTGCCGGACCCGAACACGACGGGTACGACGTCCATGCGCACCTCGTCGATCAGGCCCGCGGCAAGCACCTGGCCACCGACGTCGCCGGCGGCGACCTCGACCATGCGGTCACCCGCAAGCTCCTGCGCCTTGGCCACGGCTGCCTCGACGCCGTCGACGAAGTGAAACGGCGCCTCGGGGTCCCAGCCCTCGGGCATCGGCCGGTGCGACACGACGACCACGTGGTCGATGCCGCTCGGCGGCTTGCCGCCCCAGCCGTCCGTCAGGTCGAAGACGTGGCGGCCGACGATCGTGACTCCGATCTGGTCCCAGTACGCCCGGGTGTAGTCGTAGGACGTCTGCGACACCTTCAGCTCGCCGCTCTCGTCCAACGGGACGTCACCGCTGGACAACCAGTCGAACAGCGGTCCGGGCTGGTCATTCTCGTCCGCGACGAAGCCGTCCACCGACACCGAGCTGTACATGATCACCTTGCCCACGGGGCTCTCCTCTGCTTTGGGGTGCCCCAAATTAGCGTGTCGTGAGCTGTCGCTCTTGTAAGAAATCAATCGGCCGGCAGCGGCCAGCCGTCCAGCACGTGGCCGGGATGTTCGCGCAGGAACCGCCGCCGGACTTCGACGTACCGGGTCGGCGTGAGCCCGGTGAAGGCCCGGAACTCGTGGCCGAAGTGGGCCTGGTCGAAGTAGCCTGCGCCACCGGCGAGGTCGCCCCAGTCGATCGGTCCGGCGGGGTTGATCGCGAAAACGGTGGCGGCGAAGCGGTAGGTGCGGGCCAGCCGCTTCGGCGTGACGCCGATGAGCTCCTTGAACCGCTGTGTCAGATGAGTGCTGCTGACACCGGCTGCCACCCTCAGGTCGCCGATCGCCACCGCCCCGCTGGTCGCCGCGATGACACTGCTCGTATGGCGGACCAGCCCCAGGCCGGCGGTCTCGCACAGCCGTCGCATCAGCTCCTCCTCGAGCAGCGTCAGCATCTCGTGCGGTCCGTCCGCCGTGGCCAGCCGGTCTCGCAGCTCAGCAATGGCGGGCCGGCCCCAAACCTGCTCTACCGTCACCGGCCGGTCACACAGCTCGGCCGCGGGCATCGGCAGGAACGGCGCCAGCCCCCACGGCTTGAAGTGCACGCCGACGGACCGAGTCCGGAGTGGGTAGCCGAACTCCAACGCGCGGGTGGGCATGGTGACCACGCAGCCGTCGGCGTACTCGGCCGTCTCGATGTCGGTGCCGGCGCGGATGCGGAACGGTGCCCCGAGGTTGACGATGAGCAACGCCGACGGCATCGGCGGCAGCGTCAGCCGGGCGTACGGCGGCGCACCCTCCAGGTAGTAAAGGTCGTCGATCAGCCCGTCCAGCGGCGGTCGCGGCACTCTGGACACGTACTCCACGCCCACAGCATCGCCGCCACCGTGTTCGCGATCAACCCCGCCGGCATCGCGCGCCGGGATGGTCCAGCCGCGCTGCCGCCAGCATCGAGCCGGCACCGCTCCCGGACGAGCGCCCGGCCGCGGACATTTGCGTGGGTTACGCGTGCTGCGTGGCAGCGCCACGGTCCGCATCACGCGCCCGACCTCCCGGAACGCCTTGTAGATCTGGTTCTTGCGCGAGTTCGACGACAATCGGCGCATCAGCGTCACCGAAGACACTTCGCATTGTGAAGAGCCGGGAAACGGAGAACGGGGGGTGCTCAGGGAAATTCGACGGCCGTTCCCGTCTTTTCGTTCCGGTAGGGCCGGCAAACTCGATGAGAAGACACGGGCCTTTATCCGCGGAAAGAATTTGGCGCGGGCACCGGACCGGGGCCCGCGCCTCTTCACGCCGGCGCTCAGCCGCGGACGGCGGCCAGCGCCTTCGTCCAGGACTCCAACTGGTCCAGCACGCGTGTCAGCTCGGACTCGCGGTGCTCCAGCGGCGTGAACTCCGGGTAGGCCGGGAAGTCCGCCGGGATCAGCAGTCCGACCTGCGCGGAGACCGGCGCGATGCTCAGCTCGACCGCCACCAGCTTCAGGTGCTCGACGGCGCGCGCGCCTCCCGCGGCGCCGTAACCGACGAAGCCGATGGCCTTGTTGTGCCATTCGGCGTACACCAGGTCGAACGCGTTCTTCAGCGCCGCCGGCGGAGCGTGGTTGTACTCGGGCGTCACCACAAGGTAGCCGTCGTACCGGCGGACGACCTCGGCCCACCGCTTGGTGTGCTCCTGGGCGTACTGGCCGACGGCGGCGGGGATCGTCTCGTCGTAGAGTGGCAGGTTCTCGTCGGCGAGGTCGACCAGCTCATATTCGGCCTCGGTGCGCTTCGAGGCGATCTGGTGAACCCAGTCCGCCACATCCCGGCCGATCCTGCCCGGCCGAGTGCTGCCGACGACAATGGCGATTCTTGTCATTCTTCAGTCCTTTTCCTTCTGCCTGCTCGGGATCCTGCACCCGTTCACGGGCAGGTGGAAGAAGGCACATTTCCTTCCCGTGGTTACACGAATGTTCCTTCTGGCGAGAAGCCGCGCCGGTCGGAAGAATTCGCCGAGGAGAAAGAAGCCGGATGGTGGCGGCAGGGACCGAGGCGAGGACCGGGCGCCCCCGCTGGACGGCCGGCCCCTGTGACCCCTGAAGGTGGAGGCGATCCGCATGACCACGCCGGCCCACGCCCCGCTGTACGCCGACCCGGTGGACCTGGACACGTACGGCGTCTACGGCGCGACTGCGCTCGAAGTCGGCAACGGGGGCTGGAACCGGCCCCGCTATCCGTTCCAGGGGCGCGTCACCGCCGACGGGTCGAGCGGCTACCGGGCCGAACCGGGCCGCTACCACCTCTACGTCTCGCACCGCTGCCCCTGGGCGCACCGCAGCGCGATCGTCCGCCTCCTGAAGGGCCTCGAGGACGTCGTCTCGCTCTCCTACGTCGACGACGAACGGGACGGGCGGGGCTGGGCGTTCCGGGAGAAGCGCGGGGCGGATCCCGTCAACGGCTTCCGGTTCCTGCGGGAGGCCTACGAGGCGACCGAGCCCGGTTTCGGCGGCCACGTGTCCGTCCCCGTGCTCTGGGACCGGGAGACCCGACGAATCGTGAGCAACAACTTCCCTGACATCACCCTCGATCTCGGCACCCAGTTCGAGGAGTGGGGAGACCCCGCCGTCCGGCTCTACCCCGTCGAACTGCGGCGGCGGATCGACGAACTCAACGACTACCTCTACGACAACGTCAACGACGGCACCTACCGGGTCGCCGGCGCGGCCTCGAACGAGTCCTACGAGGAACTGCGCGGACGGGTGATCTCCGCGCTGGAACTGCTGGACGACCGGCTGTCCGCGTGCCGGTTCCTGCACGGTGACTCGATCACCGAGTCGGACGTCCGCCTGTGGGTGACACTGGTCCGGTTCGACCTGACCTATAACCCGTTCGCAAAGATCAGCGAGCGCCGGCTGACGGACTTCCCGAACCTGTGGGGGTACGCCCGCGACCTCTACCAGCGCCCGGCCTTCCGCGACAGCACCGACCTCGACGCGTTCTCGCACCTCGGCCCGCCTTTCCTCGACGAGGCCGTCACCCGTATCGAGGTCGAGCCCTACCGCGCCGACTGGGACGAGCCGCACGACCGGGACTCCCTTACCGCCTGACCGCCGTGGCCCTTGGGGCCCAAGGAATAGTCTAGTATTCCTAGGCATATCCAAATGCCTCTAGGCTGAGAAGGGCGGCATGCACATGGTGCGGGCCGGGTTGACGGCGGATCGGGTGACGCTCGCCGGTGCCGAGCTGGCGGACGAGGTCGGGCTCGAGCACGTGACCATGTCGGCGGTGGCACGACGACTCGGGGTGAAGGACGCCAGCCTCTACGCGCACGTCCGCAGCCTCGAGGACCTGCGCGGGCGGATCGCGCTGCTGGCGGCGGACGAGAAGACCATCCGCATCGCGGAGGCGACCGCCGGGCGGGCCGGCAAGGACGCACTGGTCGCGTACGCGAACGCGTGGCGGCAGTACGCCCACGATCACCCGGGCCGATACACGGCGACGCAGATTCCGATACAGATCGATCCCGAGCTGGTGGCCCGGGCAGCCGGGCCGCGACGCGCCATCGAGCTGACCTACAGCATGCTGCGCGGCTACGCACTGGAGGAACCCGACCTGACCGACGCGGTCCGGCTGATGCGCAGCACGCTCCACGGCTTCACCAGCCTCGAGGCCGCGGGCGGGTTCGCGCACGCGCGCCCGGCGGAAGACACCTGGGTCCGCTGCCTCGACGCCCTGCACACCCTCCTGGAGCACTGGCCCACACACGAAGAAGGAGACCAAACGTGACCAGCCCGGCCATCGGCCGCCTACGCGTGGACGGCGCCACTCTGCACTACGAGGTGCGCGGAAAAGGCCCGCTCCTGCTGCTGATCCCCGGCGGCACGGGCGGCGCGGCTTCCTATGACGGCGTCGCCGACGACCTGGCCGCCGACTACACGGTCGCGTCCTACGACCCGCGCGGCCTGTCCCGCAGCCTGCTGGACGACCCGGAAGCCCGGCAGCGGGTCGAGCAGCACGCCGACGACGCGTTCCGGCTGCTGGAACTGCTGTCTCCAGGCGTGCCCGCCCGCGTGGTCGGCTGCAGTTCGGGGGCGATCGTCGCGCTGCACATGCTCACCACTCATCCCGGGCGGATCGAGCGCGTCGTGGCGCACGAGCCGCCGATGGTGGAGGTGCTGCCGGACGCCGCCGAGCATCGCGCGCTGCTCGCCCGCGTGCAGGACACGCTCCGCCGGGAGGGGCTGATGCCCGCGGCGGCCGTGTTCGCGGCCGGCATGAGGCGGCCCGGCGCCGATCCCGTCGACGCCAAGGCGGCCACCGAACTCCCTCCGCAGGCGGCGGCCCGAGTGGAGCGGACGATGGCGAACATGCCCTACTTCCTCGGGCGTATCGTGCCGAGCTTCATGGCCTACACGCCGGACGTGGATCGCCTGGAGGCTCTGTCGGACCGGCTCGTGCTCGCCGGGGGAGCGGACTCACGCGGTGAACTGCCCTACCGCCCCGCCGCATTCCTCGCCGAGCGGTTCGGCACGTCGCTCGTCCACTTCCCCGGCGGGCACACGGGCCTCAGCACGCACCCCGCGGAGTTCGGCGAGCTGCTCCGCAAGGTACTGAGCGCCTGGACCTAGAGCCGGTACGGAGCCGAGGCCACGCTGCCGCAGATGGTAAGCGGTCTGCGGCTGGTCTCGGTCACGGCATCGCCCAGCTGGGTGTCACTTGCTGCCGCTGCTGCTGGTGCTGTTCTTGCGCGGGGTGCGCTTCGCGCTCCCGCGCTTCGACGACTTACTCGTCTTGCGCTCTTTCCTCTTCGTCGTCTTCTCCGAGTAGTCCTCGTCGCTCGACTGCCCGGCGTCCGGGTCGTATGCGTCGGGGCGGTCGTACGCCTGACGGGCGTGGTCCTCGATCAGGGACACCTCGGCCTTGTTCGTCGTCAGCCCGAGCGTGCCGAGTACCTTCACGTAATCGGTCCCAGGCGGCTTGACCTTCGAGCCGGTCGAGGTGGTCCACGCCGTGAGTCGATTGAACTCGGTGGGATGCTTTCTCTTGTACGTGTCGGCGAAGTCCCTCTTCCACGCCTCGAGGTAGCCGAGCGCGTGCCTCACCTTGATGCTGTTGCGCAGCCGATCCGTGCGATCGGCCGAGATCTCCGCGTAGAGCATCTTCTTGGTGCTCGGCAGGGCGAGTTCGGTGGTCGTGGTGGCGCCCTCGTCACGTGTGCTCCGGAACGACCGGTCCTTGAACACCCGCTGCATCAGCGTGTCGTGCATCTCCTCGCTCGTCGTCTCCAGCACTTCCTTCGCCAAGGTGAAGCTGATCGCGTCGAGGTCGCCCGCCTCGGCCTGGCGGTCGATTTCCTGCAGGAGCGGCCGCTGGGACGCGTTGCACAGCTCGAACACGACACCGCGCAGGTACGCCCAGTAGCCGCCGCCGTTCTTCAGTGCGGAGGGGGCCTTCTTGGAGGTGGGCTTGGCGTGCTCGATGACGTGCGTGGTGGAGTTGTAGGCCACGGGCGGGTCGCCCATGCCGGCGAACCCGTCGCTGTCCACGACCACGATCCCCACGGACGGACCGAGTCTGGCCATGCGGTTCAGCACCTCGTCGGGCATGGAGCGCTCGTCCGGGTTCAGGCTCAACTGGTCGGCGGCCAGGGCGGCCCAGTCGTCCGGCGCGTGCTTCGTCACCTCGTCGAGCAGGGCCGAGAAGATCGGGCTGTCCCGGATCTTCCGGATCGCCTGGTACAGGTAGTCGCTCTCGACCTCGTCCTGGGTGTCGGCCACGATGGTCAGCAGGGCGATGTCGGGCCGGCGGGGGGCCGTCGGCGGGGCGGGCGGGGTGGAGGACGACCGTCCCTTGGACGTGCTTCTGGTCGTGCTCGTGCCGCCGGTGGTCGTGCCACTGGCGCTTGGGGGCGCGGTGATGATGATCGGGTTGTCCCCGCCCACCAGCCCGGGCGTGGTGGTGGTGGTGGTGGTGGTCGTCGTCGACGTTGTCGTCGTGATCGGCGGCGGGAGGAACGGTGAGGTGGTGGGCGGGGTGACCGTGGGAGTGGTCGGGTGTGTGGCCGGGATCACGAACGGGACCTGGTGGCCGAGCTGACCGAGAGGTGACGAGGGAGTCGGGACAGGCACGCGGGACGTGGTCGTCGGCGGGGACGCCGTGATCGACGACGTCGATTGTGTCTGGGGCGACACCCTCCTGGCGCGCTTCACGCGAGAGGTGTCCGTTTTCGATGTGCGGCGTTTGTTGTTCTGGTTCACGTCGCCGGAGTCGAGGCTCATGCGGCCGCCTTTTACTTGCCCACCTTGGTATTCCGGGTCTTGGTCTTCTTCCGGACCGGCTTCTTGGCGGACGAGGTCCGCTTGCGCTTGTTCGACGTCGTGGACGTCTTCGTCGTCGTGGTGGAGACGTAGTCCTCGTCGTCGGATTGCGCGGCCTCGGGGTCGAAGGAGTCCGGGTTGGCGTAGGTCTCCCGCGTGTGGTCCTGGATCCTGGTGACCTCGTCCTCGGTCACGTCGATGCCGGTGAACTGGTGGACCACTGCCGCGTGGTCGATCGCGGGCGGGTCCCCCGCCATCGCCAGCCACCGCTCGAACTGGGCGAACGAGTTCGCGTTCCTGGTCTTGTACTGGTCCGCGTAGTCGCGCTTCCAAGCTTCCACGTAGCCGAGCGCGTGGCCCTTCTTGACGTTGCTGGTGAGTCGCTCGGTCCGAGAGTCGGAGATGTTGCCGTAGAGCATCTTCGCGGGCTGCGGACTCTTCAGGACGCTCGTGGTGCTCGCGCCCTCGTCGCGTACGGTGTGGCACGCCTGGTTCTGGAGCGCCTGCGTCATCAGCTGGTCGTGCAGGTCCTCGCTCGCGGCCTCCAGGGTCTCCTTGGCGAGGATGAAGCTCACGCAGTCGAGGTCGCCGTCGGCCGCGGCCTTGTCGATGGCCTGGATGGCGGTTCGCTGGGAGGCGTTGCACAGCTCGAACAGCACGCCGTGGAAGTACGTCCAGTAGCCGCCGCCGGCCTTCAGCGCGTAGGGGGCGTCCTTGGCCATGACCTTGTTGTGCTCGATGACGTGCAGGATCGAGTTGTACGCCGCGAGCGGCCCGCCGTTGCGCCTGCCCTCTTCCAGGTCGGGGAAGCCGACGCCGTCCACGACCACGATGCCCACGGACGGATCGACCTTGGCCATCCGGGTGAGCACGTCGTCGGGCATGGAACGAGCCTCCTCGGCCAGGGTCTTCTGGTCGGCGGCGAGGGCGGCCCAGGAGTCCGGCGCCTGGCCCGTCACCGAGGCGAGCAGGTCGGTGAACAGGGCGTTCTCCCTGAACTGCTTGAGCGCCTGGTACAGGTAGTCCGACTCGACGTAGTCCCTGGTGTCGGCCTCCGCGGTCAGCAGGGCGATGTCGGGCTTGCCGCTCTGGGACGCGATCGCGGCGGGCGCGGGGATGAGGATCGGGTTGTCGCCGCCGATCAGTGCGCTCCCCGGCGCGCCCGTGCCGACCGGCTTGTTCCCGGACGCCGGGGCGGGCGCCGTGCGCTTGGACTTCCTGAGCGGCGACCTCTCCGGGGACTTCGAGCCGGTGGTCGTGGTGGCCGCTGCGTCCTTGTTGAGCCTGGCGCGCTTCACCCGCGAGTTGTCGCTCCCGTCCGTGGTGACGACCTTGCGTGAGGGCCGTTTCCTGGCCTTCTTCTCCTCAATGGAGGACTCGCTCATGGCACCGCCTTCCGGCCGTTACTTCTTCGTCCCCTTGGGCTGGTTCGCCGCTCTGGTCTCGCCTTTGGTCGCGGCCTTCGTGGGCTTTTCGGGCTCGCACGTTGCGTTCAGCCGTTCCAGGACGGCGTTGGGTGCGCTACCGGACGGTATGTCTCGAGGCGCCGCATGGTCAACGACTGGTTTGACGCGGTCCATTGGTTGGAGCTCCTACGGCCGGAAGTGTCACCTTCCCGCCACGTAGCTCCCATCCGCCACGATCGGAAATCATGGGGCGGCCGATTCGGGGGCCGATTCGGGGATTCTGAGGGGATGTGCCCACGTGCACAGCGATGCCTGGTTACCCAGTTACGAACGGCTCTTCGGAGACCTCGACCTGCGCCTGGGCGACGAGGCGCGCTCGGTGTACTCGCCCGCCGCCTACCTCACCGACCTGCTCAACCTGCTGGACGACGCGTTCGAGGACCCGGCGCTGCTGCGGCGCAGGCCCGACATCGCGGCGATCCCGCTGGACGCCGGCAACACGTTCCCGCCGGTGCCCTACCTGGACATCGTGGTGCGGATACTCGAAGGGCTCGTCGGGCCCCGGCCGTACGAGACGCTGGCGACGATGCGGCACCCGGCCGGGCTGCCGTTCTCGCTGGAGGACGCGCGGATCGCCGCCTACCTGCGTCATCTCGGCCTCGACCCGGTCGAGCTCTACCGGGTCTTCACCGGCCGCCTCGACCCGGACCGGGTCGCCCGCGAGCGGCTGCGGCTGACCTCCCTGGACGTCGAGGTCGTGACGACCCCGCGCGCCGACGACGCCGGCATCGCCGAGCTGTACGGCAGGCCGCTCGCCGAGCTCACCGACGTCGAGGCGTTCCTGGCGGCGACCGCGCTGCACGGCGACGAGCTGAGCGTCGTGCTGTACGGCGACCCCGATCAGAACGACGCTCTGGAACGTTCCCCCGAGGACTTCTTCGTGCACGCGGGCGGTCCCGTGGTGCGTGTCTCCGACGACGGGCTCACCCTGGTGCGCGCCGACGACCCCGCCGCGGCCGTCCCGGCGGAGTGGTTCGACCGGGTCAATCGGTTCGTCCGGCTGGCCAGGCGCACCGGGCTCGCCTTCCCCGACCTCGACCTCGTGCTCGCCGCCTGCGCGGACGGCACGCTCGACGGCCCCGCGCTGCGCCTGCTCGCGGCGGCCGTGGACCTGCGCGACGCGTACGGCGTGCCGTTCGACGTGGTCGCGACGCTCGCCACGCACCGCGTGCCGCGCGAGGCCGCCGCGCTCGCCCCGCCGTTCGGCGACGTGCTCGGCGCGCAGAACCGCGAGTATCGGCTGCGGCTGTCGGTCGCGCTCGACATGGCCGAGGCCGACCTGGTCGCCGTGGTCCGGCACTTCCGCGACCACTACGACGGGCCCCTGGAGGAGAGCCCGTTCGACCGGGCGATCGGGCCGTCCGCGCTGTCGCTGCTCGTCCGGGTCGCCCGGCTCACCGGAACGCTCGGCATGCCGGTGGAGGACCTGTTCGGCCTGATCGCGGCCGTCGAGGCGGACCCGGCGCTGGTCAGGTATTCGACGTTCGCGGTGCTGCCGGTGACCGAGGCGGGCCCCGGCGACTGCCACCGGACGCTCATGGACGACGACCCGCAGGCCGCGCTGTGGCTCACGCAGACGCTGTGCGCCGTGAACGCCTGGCTGACCGCGTCCGGCTTCGCCGTCGCCGAGCTCGGGCAGGTGCTCGGCGAGCCCGCCACCGCGGAGGACGCCGAGGAGGAGCTGGCGGTGCTCACCGGCATCGCCGACCGCTTCGCCGACCTCGCCTTCACGCCCGAGTCGCTGGTGTCCGACCGGTTCGACGAGCGGTCCGCGCAGGTGGCGCACGACGTGCTCGTGGCCTACGACGACGGGGTCGTCTCGCCGCGCGACTCGCGCCTGCTGCGGGTCGATCCGGCGCGCCTGGCCGACGCCGCGTACGCGGCCGTGTCGGACCTCCCGGTGCTGACCAAGGAGGACTTCCACGGCATCGGGCTGGCGCCGCGCGTCGCGGCCAAGATCTTCACCAACCTCGTCCTGTACGGCCTGTTCGCGTCCGACGGCCGCCTGGCGACCGAGGACGTGCCCGACGACCTGCTGATCGCGGGTTTCTTCGACGACCTCGCGCCCGTCCTGTTCGACGCGCTCGCGCGGGCGGGAGGGGCCTTCCACCCGTCCGACGTCGCCGAGCTGCTGCCCGACCTGGACGAGGTGGACCAGGAGGAGCTGTACGACAACCTCGTCTACAACGGCTACCTCGACGAGGACGGCCAGATCGCCGACCAGGAGTTCTTCGCCGACCCGGACAACGCGGAACTGTTCTCCCCGTCCGCCGACCTCGCGGACCTCACGCCCGGCGTGCTCGGCGTCGTGGCCGCCAAGATCGAGGACGCCGACGCCACCGCCATCGCGTTCGACCCCGGCGTGCTCGCGGACCTGCGGCTCCCCGAGTCCCAGGCCGCCGAGCTCACCGAACTGCTGCGCTTCAACGGCCTGCTCGACGCCGACGACGCGTACACCGACCCGGTGGCGCTGCTGACGCTCGGGGCCGACGACCTGCCGGTGCCGCTGGAGCTCTACCCGGCGCGCCGCCTCATCCTCGACGCGCTGCGCGACCAGATCGAGGCCGCCCGCGGCGAGCTGCTCACCTTCGGCGCCGACGACTTCACCGACGTCGCCGACGACGCGCAGGCCAGGCGCGTGGTGGACCTGCTGGAAGGCTCGATCACGGAGGACGGCCGGGTCCGCGAGGACTCCCGCGACCTGTTCGGCGACACCGAAGGCTACCTCGACCTCGGCGCGGGCTTCACCGAGGCCGACGGCACCGTCGTGTACGCGCGCATCGGCGCGATCGTGCGCGCGCAGGCGCCGTACCGGCTGGACATGGCGGCGGTGGCCGACCTCGGGTTCGACGAGCAGGAACAGGGCCAGTTGGTCGCGCTGCTCGCAGACGCGGGCGACCTCGACCCTGCGCTCGGCGTGCCACGCGACATGCTGCACTACTTCGCCACCGTCGCCAACGCGCTGGACTTCACGCTTCCCGGCGCGGAGGACTACAGCAAGGACGTCTTCTTCCTGCTGCACGCGGTCGCCAGGCAGACGACCGACGCGATGACCGAGATCGTGAACCGGGTCGCGGCGCTCGCGGAGCGGCAGCACACGGCGGTGCTCGCGGTGCTCCAGGACGCGTTCGGCGTCCCCTCCGACGTCGTCGCGGCCATCTGCGACGCCATCACGCCGGACGTGCTCGACCTGCTCGTGCCGCCCGCGCTCGCCGACGACCTGACCGTCCTGCCCGGCGACCCCCACCTGCGCCGCTCCTATCGGCGGATCAGGCGGTTCGCCAGGCTCGCCGCCAAGCTCGGCCTGGACGCCGCCGGGGTGCGCGTCGCGTTCCACGACCAGGATCTGGCGGGCAAGTTCCCCGAGCCGCTCGCGCTGCCGCCCGGCGTGGACGGCATCGACGCGCTGCTCACCGGCTGGGACGACAAGATCTACCTGTTCCGCGGCGCGAGCTACTGGGTCTACTCGGCCACCACGTACGCGCTCGCCGACCCGCTGCCGAAGCCGCTGACCGACCTGTCGCCGCACTTTTCCGGGCTCGCCGGGATGGACGCCGGCTTCACGCTGCCGGACGGCGCCGAGTGGCTCGTCGGGCGCGGCGTGGACGGGCGGTCGCACGCGTTCGTCCGGACGCGGGGCGGGCTGCGCTGGGGGCCGAAGGAGCAGGTGTGGGGCAAGGTCCGCTCCACCTTCGACAACCCCGGGAAGATCGACGGCGCGTTCGTGGACGCCGACGGCCGCACCTACCTGTTCTGTGGCGACCAGTACGTGCGCTACTCCGGCTCCGACTTCTCCGTCGCCGACGAGGGCTACCCGCGCGCCGTCGCCGACTGGTGGACCCGCGAGGGCAACGACACCCCGCTGCCCGCGGGCTTCGAACGGAACGTGGACGCCGCCTTCCACGGCCTCGACGGGCGCACCCACGTCTTCAGCGGCGACCGCTGGTTCGACGGCACCGTCGAACGGCCGCTCGCCGACCGCTGGGGCCGGCCGCGCAACGCGTTCGAGGGGGCGGCCCGGCTCGACGCCGCGTACGCGGACGCCGAGGGCTACCTGCTGTTCAGCGGCGACCAGGTCGCCAGGATGACCGACAGCCCGGAGAACGACGGCGTCCGGGTCGCCGACGGCAACCCGGTCAGGATCGAGGACTGGCGGCCGGACGTGCCCGCCGGATTCGAGTCCGGCCTCGACGCCGCGTTCCGAGACGCCACCGGCACGATCCACCTGTTCAAGGACGGCAGGACCGTCGCGCTCGGCCCGGCGGGCTCCGGCGAGGTCGCGCTGACGGCGCGGCGCTGGGGCGTGCTCGCCCCGGTTCTACCGAGCGGCACGGTGGACGCCGCGTTCGTCGGCCGCGACGGCAGGACCTACCTGTTCAGCGGCGACCGCTACGTGCGTTACTCCTCGGCCGACTACTCCGTCGTCGACCTCGGCTACCCGCGCGGCATCGCGGGGGACTGGGGCGGCCTCGACCGAGTGGACGCGGCGTTCGTGCTGGACGGCGTGACGCACCTGTTCGGCCCGGTCGGTCAGATACTCGACCTGCCCGCCGCGTACGAGGCGGAGCTGGCGGGCGGGCGGCTGTCGACGGCGCTGCGCCGCCGCCTGCGCGAGCACGGCGTGACCGTGCCGGACGACGCGCCGGTCACCGGCACATCGCCCGAGTGGCAGGTCGTCGCCGAGGGCCCGATCACGCTGACGATCCGCAGGGCGGGCGACCGGATCAAGGTCCTGGGCGACGACACGGTCTTCTACGTGCGCTACTCGACCAGGGACTACACCGTCCCCGACGCCGGATACCCGCGCCCGCAGGCGGAGAACTGGTGGAACCTGCCGGTGACGCTCGCCGCCGACCCGGCGTTCGCGACGATCGACGCGGTGTTCACCGGGCGCGACGACCGGACGTACCTGTTCTCCGGGTCGCGGTTCGTGGTGTTCGACGCGCGGCACCGCTGGTGGTCGGAGCCCGCGCGGCTGCGCGAGCAGTGGGACAGCATCCCGTTCGACCGGGTGGACGCGGCGTTCGTCGGCCGGGACGGCAAGACGTACATCTTCAACGGCGACCAGTACGTCAGATACTCGGGCACGGACTACACGCAGGTGGACGACCGATTCCCGGCGCGGGTCGGGGCGTTCTGGGGCAACGTCGCCAACGCGATCGCGCGCACCGGCCGGGTGGACGCGACGCTCGTCCTCGACGTGGTGGAGACGGTGGACGGCGCGCAGGTGCCGCACACCTACACCTATTTGTTCTCCGGCGACCAGTACGTCCGCTACGCCGACGGCGACTATTCGGTCGTCCAGAACGGCTACCCGCGTCCCCTGTCTGCGCTGCGTACCGAGCCGCGGATGGCGGCGCTGTCCGAAGAGTTCGACGGGGTGGACGCGGCGTTCGCCGACCACCGCAACGTGTACCTGTTCCGCGGCGGCCAGTGGCACGTGGTGTCCGACACCCTGTACCGGGCCTACCCCGACCCCGGCCTCGCGGCGGTGACCTGCGCGTTCATGGAGAACGGCGCGGTGCTCGTGCAGCGGGACACGGGCTGGGCCAGGCGCGCGGCGCTGGAGGGCCCGGTGGTGGAGGAGGCGGTGCGGCCGCTGACCCTGCGGCTGGTGCCGGAGGACTACCGGACCGGCCTGGACGCGGTGCTCACCGGCGCGGACGGCGCCACGTACTTGTTCAAGGGCGCGAACTGCTACAACACGCAGCTGGGCAAGGACTACCCGGCGGCCGAAGAGTGGGGCCGCCCCCGTAACACGATTTATCAGGACAACGCGGTGGACGCGGCGTTCGTCGGCCGGGACGGGAAGACCTACCTGTTCCGCGGCGACCAGTTCGTCACCTACACCGGCACCCTCGGCACCACCGACGGCGAGCCCCGCCCGATCGCCGAGCACTGGGGCGGCCTCGCCAGCGTCACCCTCGCCTACGTGCGCGACGGCGTCACCTACCTGTTCGAGCACCCCGACGCCGACGGCGTCATGCGGCACGTCGTCTACAGCGGCGAGTACGGCCCGTACGCCGACCCCGACCCCGGCTACCCGGCGCTCGCCGACGCCACGTTCTGGAAGGCGCCCGACGGGTTCCCCGTCCCGTCGGCCGTGCTCTTCGAGGGCGACACGATGATCCTGCTCAACGGCGAGCGGTGCGTGCAGCTCAGCGAGACCGGCCAGTGGTCCTACCCGCGGCCGATCGAGCGGGTGTGGCGCGGCTTCGGCCGCGACCTGCCGCCGGGCGACGTGCTGCGCGCCGCGTTCACCGCCCCGGACGGCGCGACGTACTTCTTCTTCACCGAGCACTACGCCCGCTACGCGAACCGCGCCTTCGACCCGCCCGCGCCGATCAGGCAGCGCTGGGGCAGGTCGGTCAACCCGTTCCTGCCCGACGACGGCAGCCGCGGCGTGGACGCGGCGATCGTCTTCGGCGACGACACGACCTACCTGTTCTCGGGCACGCAGTACGTCAGGTACACCGGCCCGGACTACCAGTACGCCGACCCCGGCTACCCCAAGCCCATCGCGGGCGATCTGCGTGCCGAGGCGGCGTTCGCCGCGCTGCCCGAGACGTTCGAGGACGCCGTGGCGGACCGGGGGAGCGGCCCGGTCGTGCAGGCGGCCGTCGCCAACGGGCGCACCGCCTACCTCGTCGTCGGCGGCGTGCTGCACGTCGCGTCGCGGGCCCCGGAGCAGACGTACGACCTGGCGCTGCTCGGCCGGGTGCGCAACGCGATACAGGACCGCCGGCGCGTGGACGCGGCGCTCGTCCGCGACGACCACACCTACCTGTTCTCCGGCGACCAGTACGTCCGCTACACCGGCTCCGCCTACGACCACCCCGACGAGGGCTACCCGCGTTCCATCGGGGACGACTGGGGCGCGCTGCCCGAGGCGTTCGAGGATGGCCTGGACGCCGCGTTCCGCGCCCCGGACGGGACGCTGTACCTGTTCAAGGGCACGCTCTTCCACGACGGGACGACCACGCGCGCGATCACGGACCAGTGGGGGAGGATCCGCAACGAGTTCGCCGCCGCCCCGGTGATCGACGCCGCGTTCGTCTCCCCGGACGGCGACCTGTACGCGTTCCGCGGCGACCAGTACGTGAAGTACCGGCCCGGCGCGCTCGACCTCGCCGAGGAGGGCTACCCGCGCACCATCAGGGACGACTGGGGCGCGCTCCCCGCCGAGTTCGAGGCCGGGATCTGCGGCGCGTTCGTCGTGGAGGGCCGCACCTACCTGGCCCGCTGCGACAGGTACGTCCGCTACTCCGGCCCGTACGACGACGTGGACCGCACGTTCCCGCAGCTGTTCCGGCACCGCTGGTCGGACCTCGCCGACTACCGGCTGACCGACGTGCACACCATCACCGGCTTCGCCTCGCTCGCGCGCACCCACCCCGGTCTGGCCGCGCTGCTCGACGCGGGCGGCCCCGACCCGTTCGCCGGGCTCGCCGCGCTGTTCGGCTGGCCGGTCGAGGAGGTCCGCTGGCTGCGCCGCAACGCCGGGCTGATCAGTGCGTTCCCCGCCGAGGAGGACCGCTTCGAGATCGAGTTCCTGCTCGCCCTGGTGGACGTTTTCCGGCTCGCGGGACGGGCGGGAGCCGGCCCCTCCGACCTGTACACGCGGGTCGTCGCCGGGTCCGCGCCCGCGGACGCGCTCGCGCTGCTGCTGGAACGGCGGCACGCCCCGCAGGAGTGGGAGGCGCTGTCGGCGGTGGTCCAGGGCGAGCTGAACGTCCTCAAGCGCGACGCGCTGCTGCCCGCCGCGCTGTGCCTCAACCCCGATCTGGCCGACGTCCGCGCCCTGTACGAGCACGTGCTCGCCGACGTCGAGATGGGCCCTGAGGGCATGACCTCGCCCGTGCGCGAGGCCATCGCCGCCACGCAGCTCTACATCCACCGCTACCTGCTCGACCTGGAGGACCCCGGCGCCGCCGCGGCCGACGTCCGGGAGAAGATCAAGTCGTGGTGGGCGTGGCTGAAGAACTACCGGATCTGGGAGGCCAACAGGAAGGTCTTCCTCTACCCGGAGAACTACATCAGGCCCGAGCTGCGCGACACCAAGACCCCCGCGTTCCGCGAACTGGAGAACGACCTGCTCCAGGGCGAGATCACCGCCGACAGCGTGCAGCGCGCCTACAAGCGCTACCTCGACGAGTACACCGAGGTCTCCCGGCTCGCCATCGCCGGCGCGTACGTCTACCGCGCCGACCACGACGACGAGGGCACCCGCCGGCTCGTGCTGTTCGGCCGCACCAGGACCGAGCCGCGCCGCCACTACTACCGCTCCGCCGAGTTCCGCGACGGCGCGCGGCTGTCGGCCACCTGGGAGCCGTGGGTCAAGGTGGACATCCAGATCGACGCCGACCGGGTGGACCCGGTCCACGCGTTCGGCCGGGTGTTCGTGTTCTGGAGCGTCGTCGAGACCGTCGCGCCGGACGCCACCGGCGCCACCACCATCGTCACCAAGCAGAGCGGCGACCAGCAGAGCGTCGCCGCGCCGCCGCCCAAGCACCGGGTGCGCGTCTACTACTCCTTCTACAACCTCAACAAGGAGTGGGTGCCCGCGCAGGAGCTGCCGCCCGGCGCGCTGGAGGACGGACAGATCAGCGACGTCCACCTGTTCGTCCAGGCGTCCGCGACGCTGCCCGGCGGCGACCCCGGCTTGCACGACTCCATCGTGGTGTCGCGCACCTACACCGTCGCCCGGCCCGCCGGCCCGGTCACCGTCACCGCGGCGCACGCGCTCACCCCCGAGCTGTACGCGGTGCCGGTCGACGCGGCCGCCGAGCCCGCCCGGCTCGTCGAGCTGTCGCGCATCTTCGACGAGCCCGACGGCGCGCCCGTCGACCCGGCAGGCGTCGTGCGGTTCAACAGCCCGGCCGGGTCGCAGGACGGGCCGTGGTTCAGCGTGGACCACAAGGGCGGCAGCTTCCTGTGCCGCCCGATCACCGTGGACCCCGGCGCCGACCCGGTGCTGACCGACCTGAAGGACAACGGCGTCCGGCTGCCCGCCTGGGCCGAGATCGACGCGGCCGTCGAGCTGCCCGGCGGCACCCGCCTGTTCTTCACGAGGAACGCCGCCGGAGGCGGCGAGTTCCTGGAGGTCAAGACCAGGGGCAAGCTGCGGACCGGCAACGACGTGACCGCCAGGACATGGGGCGTCGTCGGCAACTCGCTGACCACGACCGGGGCCGTGGACGGCGTCATCGTCCGCGGCGACCTGACGTACGTGTTCTCCGGGCCGCAGTACTACTGCTACCGGGGCACGCCGTTCGGGCCGCTGCAGCCGGAGTATCCCAAGCAGCTGCGCGACAACCCGGACGGGTTCCCGCGCTGGGACCGGGTGGACCTCGCGTTCAACTCGGGCACCGGGGCCGAGTGCTTCGCGCTGTCCGACGGCACCTACCACGAGTCGGCGCCGTCCGGGCTGCCCAGGAAGCTGCGCGACGGGTGGAACCGCTCCCTGCCCGACGCCGTGTTCGTCCGCGACGGCCGCACCTTCGTCGTGACCGGCGGCCAGTACGTCCGCTACGGCGGCGACCGCAACGACAGGCCGGACCGCCCGGACCGCCTGGATCGGCCGGACCCCGGCTATCCCAAGGCGCTCACCGGCGGCGGCGACGACCACCTGCCCGCCTGGCAGCGCCTGGACGCCGCCTTCGCCTACGGCGACAGCTGGTACTACTTCGACAACGGCGCGGGCACCTACCTCGTGGACGGCCCCGGCGGGCGGAGCACGGGCCAGACCCGCGACCTCGGCGGCATCCCGACCACTATCAACACGACCGGCCTGGTGGACGCCGCCTACCGTGCCGGCCGCAAGGTCTACCTGACCAGCGGTCTGGAATACATGCGCTACTCGCTCGTCGACGACGACACCGTCGCCAGGACCGCCGACCCCGGCTACCCCCGGACGCTCCCGCAGCGCGTGCAGGGCGTGTTCCGGCGCGGCGAGCGGCGCTACGTCTTCGGCGACGGCAAGTACGCCGTGCTCCCCGACGGGAAGGAACTCGGCGACCTCACCCCCGGCGCCTTCCACGACATCGCGGGCAACTGGCACTCCCTGCCGACCGGCTTCGCCACCGGCTTCACCGGCATGCTCGACGCCGACAGCCAGCTCTACCTGTTCGTCGGCTCCCAGTACGCGAGCTACCCCAAGGACACCGTCGTCCCCCGCCCGTACGAGTACGCCGAGCTGCCGCACGAGATCATCCGGCTCACGTCGAGCAGCGCGTTCGAGCTGAACCGGCGGCTGCTCGTCGGCGGCGTGCCCGCGCTGCTCGCCCCGCAGGCGCAGGAGACCGACGAACTGCCCGCGTTCAGCAAGGCCGCCTCGGGGCCGACCACGATCAAGGTGCGCCCGGAGGTCGCGGGTATGCCGGCCAGCACGCACCTGGACTTCTCCAGCGCCAACGGCCGCTACTACTGGGAGATCTTCTTCCACGCGCCGATGCTCATCGCGCAGGCGCTCGCCACCGCGCAGCGCTTCGAGGACGCCCGGCAGTGGTACGAGTACGTCTTCGACCCCACCGAGCAGGACAGGTATTGGCGGTTCCTGCCGTTCCTCGCGGTGGACGCGCGCGCCCTCGTCGCGGCCTGCCGCGCCGACCTCGACGCGCTCGCCGACCCCGGCATCTCCACGGCGCTGCGGCAGATCCTGATCGACGTCGAGGCCGTCACCCCGGCGTTCGAGCAGGCCAGAACGCTCACCACGCAGGAAGCCGTGTTCCTCGACGGCCTCGCCGCCGACGTGCTCACCCCCGTGGACACCGCGCTCGGCCTGCTCACCGGCAACGCCACCGCGGCGGCGCTACGCGAGAAGGTCGCCATGCTCGCCCGGCTGCGCGCCCAGTACAACCTCATGGGCGACCACGGCGCGCTGCTCAAGGCGTACCAGGACGACCCGTTCGACCCGCACACGATCGCCGAGCTGCGGCCGACGGCGTACCGGCGGGCCGTCGTCATGGCGTACGTGGACAACCTGCTCGACTGGGGCGACATGCTCTTCCGGCAGTACACGATGGAGAGCATCGACGAGGCCCGCATGCTGTACGTCCTCGCCTACGACCTGCTCGGCAGGCGTCCCGAGGGAGTCGGCCCGCGCGCCCTGTCGCCCACCCTGACCTACGACGACCTGCGGAGCGCCGAGTGGACCCCGGACGCCGCCGCGGAACGGATCACCGCGGGCGGCCGGATGCTCGACGGCCTCGGCGCGATCCACGCCAGCGTCGCGCACCCGTACTACTACATCCCCGGCAACCCGGTGCTCGGCGACTACTGGACCAGGGTCGAGGACCGGCTCCGCAAGATCAGGGCGTCGCTCGACATCCTGGGCGTCAGCCGGCCGCTGCCGCTGTTCGAGCCGCCCGCCGACGTCATGGCCCTGGTACGCGGCGCGGCCACCGGGCTCAGCCCCGACCAGGTCGTCGCCGGGGCGAGCGCGCCGGTGCCGCACTACCGGTTCTCGTTCGTCATGCGCAAGGCCCAGGAGCTCGTGGACGAGCTGCGCCAGTTCGGCGGCGACCTGGTCAGCGTCCTGGAACGGCGCGACGGCGAACAGCTCAACCTGCTGCGCGCCCGGCAGGACACCGCGATCCAGATCATGATGCGCGAGGTCAAGGAGGCGCAGGTCAGGGCTGCCGCCGAGGGCCTCGCGGAGGCGCAGGTCGCGCTGGACTACGCCAACAAGCGGGTCACGTACTATCAGGACCTGATCGCGGCCGGGCTGAGCCCGCTGCAGCTGGCCCAGATCGCCGCCATGACCGGCGCGTCCATCGCCCACCTGTACGCCAGCGGGCTCAAGATCGGCGCGGCCATCGCGTTCGCGGCGCCACAGGCGCTGGTCGGGCCGTTCATCATGGGCACCGAGATGGGCGGCGAACAGGTCGGGCAGGTGCTCGACAAGGGCGCCGAGGTCGCCTCGTCGATCGGCGAGGCGCTCAGCGTCACCGGCGAGCTGTTCGCCGTCCGCGTCGAGCAGGAACGACAGGCAGGCGACTGGAAGTTCCAGCTCATGGTCTCCCAGGGCGAGGTCGCCGAGATCCAGCACCAGGTGGCGTCCGCCGCGGCGCAGCTCGCCTCCGCCCAGCGCGACCTGGAGCTCACCAACCAGGAGATCGCCAACGCGCAGGCCGTCGCCGACTTCATGACCGGCAAGTTCAGCAACGTCGACCTCTATCAGTGGATGTCGGGACGGCTCGCCACGCTGTACTTCCAGTCGTACAACATGGCCTACGACATGGCCCGCGCGGCCGAACGGGCCTACCAGTACGAACGCGGCACCGACCAGACGTTCATCAGGCCCGCCTACTGGGAGAACCAGCGCAACGGCCTGATGGCGGGCGAGGCGCTGGGCCAGGACCTGCAACGGCTCGCCACGGCGTACGTCGCGGGCGACATGCGGGGCCTGGAGATCACCCGGCGGGTGTCGCTGCTCGCGCTCGACCCGCTGGCGCTGCTGAAACTCAAGTCCGAAGGCCGCTGCGAGTTCGCGCTCACCGAGGCGATGTACGACCGAGACTTCCCCGGCCACTACCGCCGCCGCATCAAGACGGTGTCCGTCACGTTCGAGAACCCCGAGGAGATCGTCGACGTCAACGCGACGCTCACGCAACTCGGCCACCGCACGGTGCTCACCCCCGATCCCGCCGCGGTGCGCTACCTCGTGGACGGCCGCGGCGCCGCCCCCGCCACGCTCCGCTCCGACTGGCGCGCCGGACAGCAGATCGCGCTGTCCGACGTCGAGGAGGGCCGCGACAACAACGGCCTGTTCGAGCTGCGCTTCGACGACGACAGATACCTGCCGTTCGAAGGCACCGGGGCGGTGTCCACGTGGCGGCTGGAGACGTCCGGCCTGCCGCCCGCCGATCTGTCCGACGTGACGATCGTCGTCAAGTACGTCGCCGACCAGGGCGGCGCGGTGTTCGCCAACGCGGTCAAGGGCATGCTCAAGCCGTACCAGGCCGCCCGCTACATCGACGTCGCCGAAGAGTTCCCCGACGAGTGGTCCGCGTTCACGGAAGGGGAGACCGGCGAACTGACGCTGCCGCTCACCCCCGCGCTCTTCCCGCGGCTCACCGGACGCCAGCTCACCGGCGTCGCGGCGACGTACGTCGCGGACGGCACCGAGCAGGAGGAGGCCGGTACGGTGCGGTTGCTGCTCGACGGCGACACGAGAACGGCCCTCACCGAGGGCTCGCTGGTGCGCGCGGCAGGCATGACCGCGGACGACATCACCTTCACCGTCGACGGCGATCCGTCCACGCTCAGCACGATCGGGCTCATCTTCACCTACCGCGCCATCTGACCCCGCCGTGAGAGCGGCGTGGTAGAAGTCTTGCCGCCGAATGTCGTATGAGGCGGTCGCCCGTTCGTCTTCCTGTCGAAGGCCGAGCATCGGGGCTCTGCCGGATCGGCAGCGAAGGAAGAGGGGCAACCGTGAAGTACGTGCTGATGTTCGTCGAGACCGAGGAGTTCGGCAGGCGACTGGAGGAGATGGGCGATCTGGAGCGCGAGGCCGCCTACGAGGCGGTGGGCCGCTGGTTCGCCGAGAACTCCGACAAAATCACGCATCACATGCATCTGGCGCCCGCGCACACCGCGACCACCGTACGTCTCGGCGATGGCGAGCCCGTCGTCACCGACGGGCCGTTCGTCGAGGGCAAGGAGGTCGTCAGCGGCTATGCGGAGGTGGAGGTGGCCGATCTGGACGAGGCGCTGAAGCTGGTCAGGTCCTGGCCGGCGTGCCCGCTCGTGGAGATCCGCCCGGTCTCGTGAGCGGATCGGATGACGGCCGGGGGAGCCGCGAGGCGCTGGCCCGCGTCGTGCGCGAGCACGCGGGCCGCCTCGCGGCGTGCCTGGTGTCGCTGCTGGGCGACTTCTCCGCGGCGGAGGACCTGGTGCAGGACGCCGTGGAGACCGCGCTGCGTCGCTGGCCGGCCGAGGGCGTGCCGGACCGGCCGGATGCCTGGCTGTTCACCGTGGCCCGCCGCCGCGGCCTCGACGTGCTGCGGCGGGAGACGAACTACCGCGCCAAGCTGGCGCAGCTGCGGTGGCCCGAGCCGGGAAAGGGCGACGACCGGCTACGGCTGATCTTCACGTGCTGCCATCCGGCGCTGGCGCCGGCGGCCCGGATCGCGCTGACCCTGCGGGTGGTGTGCGGGCTGAGCACCGCGCAGATCGCCGCGGCCTTCGTCGTGCCGGAGACGACGGTGGCCCAGCGGCTCACCCGCGCCAAACGAAAGATCGCCGAAGCGGGCATCCCCTACCGGATTCCGGCCGCAGAGGAGCTGCCCGAGCGGCTTGACGCCGTGCTCGCGGTCGTCTATCTGCTGTTCAACGAGGGCTATCTGTCCAGCACCGGCGATCGGGCCGAGGCGCGCGACCTGGCCGACGACGCCGAGTGGCTGGCCGCGCTCCTGGCCGGCCTCATGCCGGGCGAGCCGGAGGTGGCCGGGCTGCTCGCGCTCATCCGGCTGCACCGGGCGCGCGGCGCGGCCCGGTTCGACTCCCACGGGCGTCTGGTGCCGCTCGCCGAGCAGGACCGCGACCTGTGGGACCGCGCCGCGATCGCCGAGGCGACCGCGTTGCTGACGCGCACCGCCAGGGCTTATCGCCGGCCGGGGCCCTACCAGTTGCAGGCCGCGATCGTGGCCTGTCACGCCGAGGCCGCCGGCTTCGAGCAGACCGACTGGGCGCAGATCCTCGTGTTGTACGACATGCTCCTGGCCGTGACCCCCTCGCCGGTCACCCGGCTGCACCGGGCCATCGCCCTGCGCTACGTCAAGGGACCCGCGGCCGCGCTGGCGGAGCTTGCCGGTCTGGAGGAGGCGCTGTCCCGCTATCCGCTCCTGCACGCCACCCGAGCGGAACTGCTGCGCGCACTGGGCGAGACGAGCCAGGCGCGGCTCTGCGA
This sequence comes from Microbispora sitophila, assembly GCF_014892245.1. Lineage (NCBI taxonomy): Bacteria > Bacillati > Actinomycetota > Actinomycetes > Streptosporangiales > Streptosporangiaceae > Microbispora > Microbispora sitophila. The sequence continues at coordinate 82,448 of NZ_JADBGC010000030.1, forward strand.
CGAGCGGGCGTTGGGCCTGACCGCCAACCCGGCCCAGCAGGCCCTGCTCCACCAGCGGCTGGACCTGACTCATGGAGAGTGGCTATAGCGTCGGCCGGCTGAGCATCGCAGCCATCCATCGCAAGGGTCCGTTCACTCGCCAGTCGCGGGGACCCGGGTCACCGGATTCCGACCCGGGCGTCATCTCCGTGGCCCGGGCACCCTTGCACATGCGGTGAGTCGCCACATCCCCGGTGCAGAACGCGCTGGGGGAGGAGCTAGCGCCGAACCTCACCGCGTGTGCCAGTCGGACAACATCCGGTTCGTGATCTACTTTGTAAAGGCGCCCGCTGTTCGACGTGCACATGGCCGATGACGCGCCGTGTGTGCTCGAAGCTCGCGCTCACAGGAACTGCTCGTCGTTGCATCTGGGGCGAGGGAGGCCGCTGACCTTGCGGCCCAGCAGGGCCAGCAGACACGTCATGACCAGGCCGACGACCGCCAGGCCGACGCGGTCGGCCGCCGTGTCGGTGTTGGAGATCAGGCCGAAGGCGGTGTGGGCGATCAGAGCGCCGGAGGCCAGGGCCAGGCTGTGCCGGTCCGTCCACAGGCCGCCGGCCGTCCAGCGGCGCAGGAGCCACGCGGCGGTGACCGCCAGAACGGCGGCGGCCGACATGGGCACGATCACCCACCCGCCGTGGGTGAAGGCGGGCTGGGTCGCGCCGCCGAAGGGGAACAGCGACGCCAGGTATCCGAAGGCGGCCACGGCGCCGAACACTCCGGCCGCCGCGGGCGCGGGTGGGCTGATCGAGGGCACGCCCGGGCGAGGCTTCAGCCGCAGCCCCGCTACCGTCAGCAGGACCACGGCGGCCGCACAGCCCGCCAGGATCGCGGCCGGCGCCTCGTACCCGGGGTCGATGGACGTCACCACCGTCACCCGCAGCAGCAGCGCGCCGAGGACGAAGACCGTCCCGGCCAGCCAGGTGCCGAGCCTGCCCAGGTAGGGCCGATCACGCAGGGACGGGACGATCAGGTCGGTCAGGAGGATCGGGACCGCGGCGCTGAAGACCGCGTGGTAGGGGATCTGCAGCTCGGCGTAGGCGCTGTTCAGGCCCAGGATCCGGGGCGCCCACCCGGCGGCGCCGTAGATCGTGGGGCTGCTCAGCGCCTGCAGCGCCAAGCCCTCCTCGACGATGCCGTAGGCGGCGCCGAGCAGCAGCACCCCGGTCCAGCCCGTTCCGGCCCTCCGTACCAGCTCGCGCACCAGGACGACGCCCGCGCCGTATATCGGGATCCACAGCAGCAGGAGCCAGGCCATGCGCAGCGGCGGGTTGCCGAGGGTGAACTCGGCCACGAGCGGTGTGATCACCGCGAGGAGCAGTGCGGCCCGGCGGCCGCGCGTCTTGTTCGCCGTCATGCGGCAAGCGTGTTCCGCGCACACCACCCACGTCTGCCGCCCCGGGTCCTGCCCACGGCAACCCGGGTGACAACCTGGCGTCGACTTTGGTTGCTGCCGTCGGCGGGCCCGCCGTCATTACGCTGGGCGTCCGTGACGGCAGACGTACGGCCGGGCCCTGCCAGGACCCGGCGGGACCGGGCGATCCGGGCGGGAGGCGTCGCCTGCGCGCTGGCCGCGGCGGCGGTCGTCGTGCGAGACGACCTCGGGGCGGCTTCCGGCTGGTACCTGGTCGCGGACGTGGCCGGCGGCGCGGCGGCGTGCGGGGCGCTGTGGCTGTCGCGCCGGTGGCCGGCCACCACGGCGCTCGTGGCCGTGGCGCTGGCGGTGCCCGCGGCCTCGGCGTCGGTCGCGGCCGGCATCGCCACGCTGATGACCGCCCTGTACCGGCGCTCGGTCGTCGCGATCGGCGTGGGCGCCGCCTGGGTGGCCGCGACGCTGGCCCGGTTCTGGCTGCGGCCGCCGGGGCTGGCGCCATACCCGGTGTGGGCGCTGGTCGCGGTGCTGTTCGGGGTGGCGCTGACCGGATGGGGGATGCTGGCGCGGGCCCGCCGCCAACTGGTGCTGTCGCTGGCGGAGCGGGTCCGCAGGGCCGAGGAGGAGCAACGGCGACGCGTCGAGCGGGCCCGCCACGACGAACGCCTGGCCATCGCCCGCGAGATGCACGACGTGCTTGCGCACCGGCTGTCGCTGCTGGCGCTGCACGCCGGGGCGCTGCAGTTCAACGCGCGGGCCGACCCCGCGGAGGTGGTCGAGGCGGCCGCGGTGGTGCGGTCCAGCGCACATCAGGCGCTGCAGGAGTTGCGCCAGGTCATCTCGGTGCTCCGTGAAGCGCCCGTCCTGGCCGAGCTGGACCTGCGCACGTTGCTCGAGGAGGTACGGCGGGCGGGCATGGAGGTCGAGATGCACGACGGCGGCGTGCGCCTGCCCGACCTGCCGGGCGCGACGGCGCGGGCGGCCTACCGAATCGTCCAGGAAGGCCTCACCAACGCCAGGAAGCACGCGCCGGGCAGGCCGGTGACTGTCCGCCTCGACGGCAGGCCGGACCGGGGGCTCGCCATCGAGGTGCGCAATGCCGTGGTGCACGCTCCCCGGGGCGAGGGCGCCGGCCTGGCCGGGATGCGGGAGCGGGCCGAGCTGGCGGGCGGCCGGGTGGAGCAGGCCGGAGTGGAGAAAGACGAGTTCCGCCTGGCGGTCTGGCTACCATGGCCGGTGTGAGCGCCATACGCGTGCTGGTCGTGGACGACGACCCGCTCGTCAGGGCGGGTCTGACGCTGATGCTCAGGGGCGCCGACGAGCTCGTCGTGGTGGGCGGCGTGGCCGACGGCGCCGACGTCGGAGCCGCGGTCGACGCGCATGCGCCCGATGTGGTGCTCATGGACATCCGGATGCCGGGCCTGGACGGGATCGACGCCACCCGGCTGCTGCGGCGGCGGCCCGACCCTCCCCACGTCATCATGCTGACCACCTTCGACGCCGACGAGCATGTCTTCGGCGCGCTGCGCGCCGGGGCCAGCGGGTTCCTGCTCAAGGACACCCCGCCGGAGGGCATCGTCGACGCGGTCCTCCGGGTCGCGGCGGGCGAGCCGATCCTGTCACCCGGCGTGACCCGGCGCCTGATCGCCCACCTGGCGCCGGAGGCGGAGGACCGCCGCCGCGACGACGCACGCAGGCTGCTGTCCCGACTCAGCGATCGCGAGCGTGAGGTCGCCGCCGCGGTCGGCCGGGGCAGGTCCAACGCGGACATCGCGGCCGAGCTCCACATGAGCGTCGGCACGGTCAAGAGCTACATCTCCCGCATCCTGGCGAAGACCGACCTGGACAATCGCGTCCAACTCGCCCTCATCGCCCACGACAGTCCGCTCTAGCCGGACCCGTTTCCCGCACACGGTCGACCTTCGGCGGGGCGGCGGCGTTCACTCGACGACGACGGGTGCGAGCGCCGCGGCCAGCAGGCGACGCGGCGTGCCCGAGCCGTCCGCCGGCGCCGTCCAGATGTCGGCGCCGAAGTCGCCCGGCAGGGCGTAGCCGAGCGTGCGGGAGTCGAGCCACACCGCCTGGTCGTCGACGCTGCGCCGCTCGGCGACCGGGGTCTCCCGCATGGTCCGGAGGTCGAGGACGTACAGCCGCCACGGCGCGTCCTCGGGCAGGCCGGGCACCCGCTTCTTGAACGCGATCCGGGTGCCGTCGGGGGAGAGCGAGGGGCACTCCACGTTCTGCCTGACCGTGGTCAGGGTGCGGGCCGCGACGTCGCCGCGTGCGAGCCACGTTCGGCCCCCGGTCGCGAGGGTGACCCAGAAGTGGCCGTCGTCGGCGAAGGCCACCCCCCACAGGTTGACGTCGGCCGCGTGATAGGGACGGCCGTCCTTGAGCACACGGTAGGTCTCCAGGTTGTCCTGCAGGGACCAGGTGCGTGTGTCCAGGATCGAGGTGCGGGTGGAGAAGTTCGTCCCCGCGTACGAGTCGCCGCTCACGAAGACGGTCCAGGCCGCCATGCGGCCGGACGGGGAGACTCTCGTGCGGGTGGGGATGCCGGCGAGAGGGAACGCCCGCCGTTCCCGCAGTCGCGCGTCGAGCACCACGGCTCGATAGGTGTCGCCCAGCGAGCCGTGCTCGGCCTGGAGGCATGAGCCGGTGCCGGACGAGGCGTGGAAGCGCAGGCACCGCACTCCGGACGAGACGCGCGGGCCCCCAGGGTCGTCCGCGGGCACGGAGACCACCTCGTCACGGTGTGGACCCCACGCCATCGTCCGGAAGAGCATCCGGCGCCCCAGTCCCGCCGCGAGTGTGACCGAACCCGGACCGGCGGCGGGTTCCCCCGCCCGGGGTAGGTCTCGGCTCCCCGCCCGGGCGGCGGCGTGCACCACCGCCCAGGCGGACAGGCCCCCGAGGAGCAGCACCGCGGCCAGCAGGACCGTCAGGCGAGGTGGGACGGCCACAGGGTTTCTTTCTCGTCGCACGGTCAGGTCGTCCGATGCCGGGAGGGGCATGTGGAGGGGCACGAGAAGGGGCGGAGTGCGGCGATCGCGATGGGGGTGGAGACCACGAGCCCCGCCGTCGCGAGGGCCAGCGCCGGGCCGTCGCCCCAGGCCGTCCAGGCGGCGCCGAACCCGATCGAGCAGGCGAACCGGGCGAGGGCCTGGCCGGTGCCCACCAGGGCCAGGCCTCTCGCCCTCATCGCGTCCGGCACGACGCCGGCGACCGCGGCCGCCAGCACGCCGTCGGTCGCCGCGTAGAAGGCCCCGTGCAGCACGAGCACCGCCACCACCGCCGGCGGCGGCCCGCCGGGAACGGCCAGCACCAGCCCGTACGCGACGAGCAGCGCCAGGTGCCCGAGCAGGAACAGCCTCCGCCGCCCGATCCGGTCGGCGACGGCGCCTGCGGGTACGGCCAGCAGCAGGAAGGCGGCCGCGGTCCCGAGCGGGAGCAGCGGGAACCACTGCGCGGGCACCTCGAACCTGCGCTGCAGCAGCAGGTAGACGAAGGAGTCGCTCACCGTCGTCAGCCCCAGCAGCACCGCGCACGCCGCCAGCCGTGGCAGGCCGGGCATCCGCAGGAGGGCGGGTGCCCGGAGCGGGCCGGAGGGCGTCGCACTCCCGGCGGTGCCCACGCCGCCGGGACGGCCGGGGACGAAGAGCACCAGCACCAGCACGCCCAGCGCGGCGACGCAGGCACTGACCGTGAAGACGGCGTCGTAGCCCTCCGCCGCCACCCCCAGCACCAGGAACGCGAGGACGGGCCCGCAGAGGGCTCCGGCGGTGTCCATGGCCCGGTGCACGCCGAACGCCTGCCCCCGGCGCTCGGGTGGGGTGGCCAGGGAGATGAGGGCGTCCCTGGGGGCGGTGCGCAGGCCCTTGCCCGTACGGTCGAGGGCCAGCACCGCGCCGATCACCGGCAGGGTGTGGGCGACCAGCAGCAACGGCTTGCACAGCGCCGACAGGCCGTAGCCGGCCACGGCGACCGCCTTGTGCCGCCCGCCCCCACCGTCGGCGAGCTGGCCGCCGGCCAGCCTCACCAGGGCGCCGACCCCGTTGTAGACGCCGTCCAGCACGCCGAAGCCGAGCGGGGACAGCCCCAGCCCGGAGACGAGGTAGAGCGGCAGCACGGCGGTGATCATCTCCGCCGACACGTCCGTGATCAGGCTCACCGCGCCGAGTGCCAGCACGGTTCCCGGAACCGCGGCCCACCGCCGTCCCCGTTGCGGGACGGCGGCGGGCGCGCCGCGACTGTCCGCGAGGTACACGCGGTCAGTTCCAGATGCCGGAGATGGCCGACGCCGACGCCGCGTTGCCCGCGTGGCCGGTGCCGTACATGTCCTCGAGGGTGCGCAGCAGGTTGTAGTGGTTGTAGGTCGTGCCGGAGGACGACCCCGCGAGCACCGGCTGGCCGTACAGGACGGCGGCGATGCGGTTGCCGGCCAGGCGGTTGTCCTCGTCGAAGGTGACCACGAGAAGGCTGTTGTGCGTCTTGGCCCAGGTCGCGTACGCGCCGAGGTTGTTCTTCAGCCACGTGTCACCGGTCGACACCGAGCAGTCGTGCATGTCGCTGCACAGGTTCGGGACGACGAACGCCACCTTCGGCAGCTTGGTGAAGTCGGTGGGGAACTGGGCGAACGTGTACGCGGTGGACGTCGGCACGTTGGAGAACCCGAACCAGGGGTTGTGCTTGCGGGCGTACTTGCCGCTGCTGCACGTGGTCGAGCCCTGGCTGGGCAGCGACTCGTTGTAGCTGGCCCAGCTCTTGCCCGCGGCGATCAGCTCCGACGCCAGGTTGGGCGCGGAGCTGAAGCCGGGGGTGTAGCAGGAGTCGTCGGTGATGCCCTGCGTCGACCCGGAGAACATGGCGAAGTAGTTGGGCTGGCTGGGGTGGGTCTCGGCGTAGAAGGCGGTCAGGTTGGCCCCGCCGCTCTTCAGGGAGTTGATGTAGGGGGCGCTGGAGCTGCCGATGATCTGTGAGTAGGCGTGGTTTTCGAAGACCACGACCACCGTGTGGTCCGGTGTCGGCAACGTGGCCGCCTGGGCGCTGAAGCCTCCGGCGGCCCACAGGCCCAGGGAGGCCGCGGACAGCGTGAAGGCGGCGGCGAGAGCGGTGATCCGGCGGGACGGCATGGCTGTCCTCCACAGGGGGGTGTCTGCGACCAGCTCAGGCTAGGAACGCCCCGTGACGCGGATCGCCCGCCCGACGTGAAGGTTGGCCGAACGGTGAGTGAAGCCCCTTGTCGCCCGATTTCCGGGACGCCTCGCGGGGCAGACCTGCAAGCAGTCGGCGCCGTACGGTGAGCTCGGTCCCGGCGAGCGCGAGGAGCGGACCGAGGAGCCGGCGGCCCCCCTGCTCCCGGCCGGCCGCGCTGATCGCATCATGGCCGGCCAGGTGGATTCCCTCAGCCGAAGATCGAAGATCGTCCTAGGCTGAGGCGCCGTGCATACGCTCAGGGTGATCCTCACGCTGTTCGTCCTCTACGCCCTCACCTTGGGCCCCACGCTGGACGCAGCCATGCAACGCGTGGAGGCACACCCGAAGGACCTCGCCCCGCCGTATCTGCTGAAGCGACCATACCGGCTGGTCTCAGACCAAGGCCCGCACCTCACTACCGGCAGCGGGAGCCCTGTCGGGCCGTGAGAGGCCGAACTCGGCCTACTTACTCCAGTGGATGCCAGTCTCGTGGAGATGCCACACCTGCGGTGCGTAGGTCCGCGATGCTCCGGCGCTCTCGTACGGGGGGTGTCGTGTCGTCCCGGAGTGGAACTCCGATGGCCGTCATCGTGAGGATGTGCCAACCGAGCCTGACACCGAGCTGGTCGTGTAGCCCTTCGAGATCGAAGGCGCGGAACTGCCTGCAGGCCAGGCCCATGGCGTGGGCCTGCACAGTCATGTGCGCCACCGCCTGGCCAAGGTCGTAGTCGGCGAACTCCGAGTAGACCATGCCGCTGTCGTCGACTTCGCGGCGAGCCATGTTGACGACCAGCGCGCTGGCAGCAGGCGCCCATCGGCGCGAGCTTCCAGCGAGGTGTTCGACAAGTTGATCGTGTCCGTCCTCTCCTCGGCGGCGCAGATGGAACGACCAGGGCTGAGCGTTGCCGGCAGACGGAGCCCACCGGGCTGCCTCCAGCAGGGTTTCCACGTCGGAGCCAGACAGCACATGGTTGGGATCGAAGCGCAGAGGACTGAACCGCCCGTGCAGCGCCGATGTGAGCTGTGGGGCGTTCATATCTCACACCAGTGGGCCGGGTCGTGTGCGCCAAGCAGCCGCGTCAAGACCGCCATGAGGTGGGTGGTCTCCGCGGGGTCGAGTGGATCCAGGAGACGGGCGGTGGCGGTGGCGAGGGCGTCGTCAGCGCGGGTGAGCAGCTCGTTGCCGAGCGCCGTCGGTTCAATGACGCGGCGCCTCCTGTCCTTCTTGTCGGGCGTCCGGCTTATCGCCTCGAGTGCTTCGAGCTTGTCCAGGTACGTGACCAGGTCGCCGGGATCGAGCGCGAGTCGTTCCGCGACATCGCGCTGCATGAGGGGACCGCATTCGCGGAGGCAGGCAAGAATCCCGTGCTCAGCCTGCGTGAGGCCGACCTCTGCCAATGCCTCGCCGCACAGCCGGCGGGCCATCGTGGCCGCCCGCGCGAGGAGGAACGTGGGCTGTTGGCGAAGGGACTCAGGGTGTATCGACACGGCGCCACAGTAGCAAATGCTTGGATACCCCGATTGTTGGATACCCCTAGTATCTTCGCTGTGCATGCGCAGAGGACTCGGAGAGGGAGTGGGCGATGACGTCGAGCCGAACGGTGACAGTGCCGCGCGGGGAGTTGGCGTACACCGAGGCTGGGGACTTCCGCGCCCCGGTGCTCGTTCTGCTGCATGGCTGGCCTCAGACTCGACGATGCTGGGACCGGCTCATTCCTCTCGCCGCGGACACGCACCGGGTGATCGCTTTCGATCTGCCCGGTATCGGAGACTCCGCCGGCGTTCGTACCGACGGGACCAAGCATCAGATCGCCGCCGTTCTTCACCAGGCACTCGCCAACCTTGGCGCGACAGACGCGGTGCTCGTGGGGCATGACATCGGGGGCATGATCGCCTACGACTACGTCCATCACTACGACGATGCTTCTTGCGCGGTCATCCTGGACGCGGTCATCCCCGGCGTCGACCCATGGAACCAGGTTCTGGCCAACCCGCGCTTGTGGCACTTCGCGTTCCACGCCACGCCTGATCTCCCAGAGAGCCTCGTCAGCGGTCGCGAACACACCTACTTCCGGCATTTCTTCGACCCGCTCACCCATCCCGACCATCCCATCCCCACGGAACAGCAACACGTCTACGCCAAGGCCTACGCCACCCCGGCCGCCCTCACGTCAGGCTTCGACATGTACCGCGCGTTCGCCGCGGACAGCGACCACAACCGTTCACTCGACGCCTGCGCAACGCCGTTGCTCTACCTGCGCGGCGAACACGGCATGCGCATGACCACAACCTCTCTCGACGCCTACCGAGCGGGACTCTCAGCCGCCGGGAACGAGGATCTCGCTGTCGGGCTCGTCCCCGACGCCGTCCATTACCTCGCAGAAGAAAACCCGGACGGCACATGGCAAGCGATCACCCACTTTCTCCGCGCCTGAACTCACCGGCCGGGGCTCGGGTCAGCCCGGAGAACAGCTCTGCCGCAGCTGCGGTGGCGCCCAGCCCGACACGCGTACGACGGGCTGGACGGATGGATGCCGTGCCGCCGTCGGGGGGAGTTGCCGGCTTGCTACCGGCACGACAGCGGGATGTCGGTGTCAAGGAGCCGGTTGTGATCACACCGCGTAGATCTCGATCACCCTGCCGTCCGGATCGGTCATGAGATGTCGACCGGGCTTCAGTCGCGGCTCGCAGGTGGCGCCGTCAACACTGAAACCGAGCCGTACGGCGCCGGTTCGGCGCTCGGAAGTGGCCGGATAAAGTTCGAAGACGCTGTCGTCAGGCAGAACAGCGGCGTAATGCTGCGGGCCGTGCCCGTGTTGCTCCCGTGTGAAGCCGATGCCGAGTGCACTGTAGAAGGTGCGGCACTCCTCCATCCGGTCGGTGTAGAGAACCAGCAGCGTGAAGCGAGTAGCGGTGGTCGGCATGGGGATCCTTTTCTGCGCGTGTTGCTCCGTTGGACCACGATCGTTACTGACAGCCTTGGGCATGAGGGGTGTCACGGCACCACATCAACCTGATGGGCCGCTGCTCCTTCCAACTCCCGGAGATGCCCGGCGGGCTCCGTCCGTTAATCCCGTGCCTTGAGTAGACGGGTAGCGTTCGAGCCCCGGAACCGGCAACGCGCCGGGGCTCGTGGCGAGTCCAGCAGGGGCGTTACGCCCCGGCCGTCTCCGAGGTGGAGGGAGTCGGCTGAGGTGCTGCGGGCGCATGGCGGCGTGCGGTTTTCAGGTGGTAGAGCAGCGCCAAGGTCGTGACACCGGCGGCCGGCAGCCCCAGTGCGGCGGGCACGAGCGCAAACCACTTCTGGGCCAGTCCGCCCAGGCCGCCACCAAGAGCTATCCCGACGTAGACGGCTGAGGAGTTGAGGCCGAGCAGAACCGGTGCTGCGGCTGGGCTGAGGGCGACGAGTCGGTGCTGTTGGGGCACGACGATGACGCCCAGGGCCGCGCCCCAGATCGCGGCCCATGCCAGGGTGGACACGAGCGTGGCGGTCGCCACCGAGGTGAGGGCAAGGGCGACGGCGGCGATGGTGAGGGGACCGGTCAACACGTGCGCGGGGTCGTGCCGGTCGACCAGCCGTCCGGCGATGATGTTTCCGGCCAGGACGCCGATTCCCCAGGCCAGCAGGATGACGGCGAGCAGCGATTCTGAGCCGCCGGTCGCATCCTGTAGGGCCGGGCCGATGTAGGTGTAGAGAGTGTAGGTGCCGAGGAAGACGAGCGTGGTGACCGCCAGCAGCGCGAGGACCCGGCCCTGCTTGAGCGGGCGCAGCCGGTCGCCCAGTGAGGCAGCGGGGAGCGTCACCTTGGGCAGGCCGGCGGCGATCCCGAGGGTCGCGACGAGGCCGATCCCGGCGACGGCCCACAGAGTGATGTGCCAGTCGGTACGGCCGATCAGCGTGCCGAGAGGAAGACCCAATGCCGTCGCCAACGTGAGGCCGCCCAACACGAAGGCCAGGGCCCTGCCTCGGCGTTCCGGGGGTGCGATGGCCCCCGCAGTGCTGGAGGCGGCGGAGTTGATCATTCCGGCCCCGACAGCGGTGACGATACGGGCGATCATCACCACCTCGTAACTGGTGCCCAGGGCGGTGACAGCGTTGCCGACCACGAAGATACTCAACGCGATCAGCAGCGCGGTCCGCCTGTCCAGTCCACCGGTAAGGGCGCCCATGACGGGCGCCGACAGCGCCATCACCAGGGCGAACACCGTCACCAACTGCCCGGCGGCGGGAGTGGACACCTGCAGGCCGGTGGCGATGGCCGGGAGCAGGCCGGCGATGACGTAGCTGTCGGTGCCCACGGCGAAGGTCGCCAGGGCCAGCGGAAGAAGTCGTTTCAACACCGGGTGGTGCCACCTTTCCAGAGGCTCAGAAGTACCGAGGAGAAACCCTAGGCAATACATGGATGGTTGTCCATGTATCCATATGTTGGTAGCGTGGCGGAGTGCGGAACACAGGGGGCGGCGATGCGTGAGGTGTCACAACCGGCGACCGAGGCCATCCGGCTGGTGGAGGTGCTGCGCGCACTGGCCGATCCGGTACGGCTGGACCTCGTCCTGCGGCTCGACCAGATGGGCGAGGACTTCTGCAACGCGATCGGCGCCGAAATCGATGTGCATCAGACGACGCTGTCGCACCACTACCGGGTGCTGCGCGAGGCCGGTGTGACGTGGACGAAGCTGCAGGGCCGATCCCGGCTGGTACGGCTGCGCCGAGAGGACCTCGACGCACTGTTCCCCGGCCTGCTCGACTCTGTACTGAGCGCACAGCGCCGAACACGCGACACCACGACCACCGGCACTGTCGAGGCACCGTAGACCCGGGCTCCCCGGCACCCGCTCACAACGTGCGATAGACGCAGACGAGCCCGCTCCCCGGTGCCCGGCCCGCCGTGGCGCGGTATGGGCGTCCAGCATCGCGCGAGCCTGCCCATACGACAGCCGCCCGCACGCGCACCGCACCACTGACCAGCGCCTGGACCTCAGCGCACCACCGACCCCGCCCGGCGCCAAGAAGATCAGGGCCGGTAGCACCCACCTCCGCCGCCAAAGCCAGATGGATCGTCGTGCCAGATCCAGAAGGGGAAGCGGACGAGAAGGCGCGGCGATCGTCCGCTCGTGAAACGCCCACGTCGGCACGCTGGGCCGGAACAGAGCGGTTCCGGCCCAGCGTCCTGTCATGTCTCACACCGGGTCCTGCCCCGGCCTGGTATTGCTGCCAATCAGGCCGTGGGTGCGGCCGCGCGGACGAAGTCGGTCACCGAAGCCGGCGTGATCTGTGGGTACCTGTCGTTGTCGAGGGCGTCGAATTTGGCCTTTCCGGTCACCATGCACCACTGGTACTGGAGGGCGACATAGTCGAACGGGTTCTGGGTTCGAGCGGCTCGGCGTTCGATCTCCGCGCGCAGCTCGTCGGCGGTGCCAAGGTGCCGCAGCTCCAGGGTGCGGCCCGAGCCACGCTGGACGGCCTCGTGGAACTGCCGCATCGACAGCACTTCACCGGCGAAACGCAGCGTGCCGGTGGCCTTCGGGTCCAGAGCGACGGCGGCGGTGTAGGCGGCGGTATCGCGCACGGAGGTCAGGTCGAGCGGCTGGTCGGGGTCGCCCCAGTGCGACAGGGTGCCCCGATCCCAGTCGACCAGCCCCATGAAACCGACCATCACTTCGTAGAACGCGCCGTTGAGCACGGAGATCACCTCAACACCGGCGTGGGCGTACTCGGCGGCGGCCCGGCGACGCCAGTCGATCATGACGTTGTCGCCGTCCTCCAGCTTGGTCACGTCGATGGCGAAGTCGGAGGGGACGAACCGGCGGGCACCGGCCTTCGCGGCGGCGCGGGCCAGGTTGGCTTGGCCGTCCACGATCACCTCGGGGCCACCTTGCACGGCCGAGATGACGGTGGCGGCGTCGCCGACGGCCTCGGCCAGCGCCTCGGCCGGGTCGGTGATGTCGCCTTCGACCACCTCCAGGCCGCGCGACCGCAGCGCTGTGAGCGCGGTCTTCTTGTCCGCGTCGGCACCGGGCCGCACCAGGGCCCGGACGGGCGCGCCCCGGTCGAGAAGGGCGCTGATGATCTGACTGCCGAGCAGTCCCGTGGCACCGGCCACGAAGACCTTTGGGGAAGTGGACACGTCTACCGGCTCCTTGTTCGGAAACAAATCGGTACTTCACCCAGGCCGGTAACGGCTCTTGGGCGTCTTTGGGGGTCCGCACAGGACTCAGGGAATGAGCAGGGTCTTGCCGAGCGTGTCGCGCGCCTCGACGGCGGCGTGCGCGTCGGCTGCTTTCTCCAGAGGGAACCGCTGGCCGATCACCGGCGTGAGCCGACTGGCGGCGGCCAGGTCGAGCACCTCGGTCACCAACTCGCGGGCGAAGGCGGGCCGGCTCCAGATGAGGCCCGCGCTGAATCCGCTGACGGTCAGGCCCCGGCCCATCAGCTTCATGGGCGCGGCCTCCAGCGGCGCGCCGCTGGAGAAGCCGAACACGACCTGCCGGCCGGAGCCCGGGGTGAGCAGCCCGAGCGCCTCCTGTCCGAGTGTCCCGCCGACGTGGTCGAACACCACCTCCACCGAACCGCCCACCGCCTCACGGACCCGATCGGTCCAGCCGGGCAGCGAGTAGTCGACGACATGGCCGACACCAAGCCTGGCGACGAGGTCGAGCTTGTGTTCACCACGCGCCGCCCCGACGACCGTCGCGCCCGCTCGCGTGAGCAACTGCACCAACACCGTGCCGACGGCGCCGGCGGCGGCCTGAACCAGCACACGATCACCAGGGGCCACCCGTGCCGCACGAATCAGGCCCTGGGCTGTGGCCCCGTACCGGTAGAGCGCGACGGCCTCGTGCAGGCCGAGCCCCGACGGAATCGGGATGAGCGAATCGGCGGGTACGGCCGCCATTTCGGCGTACCCGCCCGTCCCCGAGGTGCTGGCAAGGACCTGAGTGCCGACGAGAGCGGGATCACATCCGGCGCCGACCTCCGCGACCTCTCCAACGATCTCCTTGCCGAGAACGATCGGCAGGCCCGCGCCGCCCAGCGCGCCGCGCATCACTCCCGAGCGCACCTGGGTCTCCAGAAACTGGACGCCGACGGCGGCCACCCGTACGGTGACCTGCCCCGCCCCCGGCCGAGGTTCGGGCACCTCTCCGATGGTCAGACGGGCCGGTGGCCCGAATTCACGCAGCACAACAGCACGCATGGTGCTCACTCCGTTCAATCGGCGACGCGCGGTCCCACGGACCGGCGGTGAAGTCATGCGCCTTTCTTGATCGCCTCGGCGAAGGCGGCGAGACCGTCGGCGAGATGCTCGATGTCGGACGGTTCCCAGCCCTCCATGAGGGCGGCGACGGCGGCCGTCCGGGCCTTCCAGAGTTGGCGGATGGCGAGCTTGCCCTCTCGTGTGACACTCACCAACTTCGCCCGGGCGTCGGCCGGGTCAGGCTGCCGCTCGATGAACCCGCGCGACTTCAGGCGCTTGGCGGGGGGCGAGAGCGTGGACTTGTCCACCTCCATCTGCTCGGCCAGCACCGACAACCGCACCGGCGCGTGCAGGGAGATCTGCGCGAGCAGCGTGTAGTCCCCCAGCGACAGCTCCAGCCCGGAGGCCGCCATGATCCGTCGCCGCGTCGCCGGGGCGAACATCCAGTTGCCCACCGTGGCCAGCGCCGCCGCCACCCGATCGGTGGCCTCCCGCAGCCGGTCGTCCCCGTTCCCCGCCGTACCGTCCATCCCGGCACCCTCACCCCGATTAGTTGGTTGGCCAAAACCAACTATATAGCAAGGCGCGACGGTCCATGCAGCAGAGGGTCACGGCCCTTCTCGTGGATGGCCGTCATCCGCTTCGCCGTGGACTGCGGTGGCGGGTGACCGCGGTGTGGCGCTCGATGGCCCGGCCGAGCACGTCGGAAGCGAGGACCTCCATGCGGAGTGGTCAGTCCCTGATCAGGAGGCCCCGGAAGGTGACGTCGCCGTCGTCGCCGTCCCATCGGTAGGCGAGCCCGTCGCCGGTCTGGATCAGCGTGATCCTGCCCGCGGCGCACCTGTCCAGCCGGAAGACGAGTGCCGTGCCGGAGCTGCGCGTCAGCGTCAGGCTTCCCCGGCATGAGCTGTTGGTGTCCTTCCAGCTTCCCGTGCGCCTGCCCGGCTCCAGCACGATCTGGACGTCGGTCTCGCTGGTTCCCACGAGCTGGTCGGGCTCGAGATGGCCTCCCCAAGTGCCGGCGAACGCGGCCGGAACCGTCCCGCCCGGCGTGGTCGACGGCACGGGAGTGGCATTCGGAGTCGCTGTGGCGTCCCCCGCGGCGTCGTCCGTCGTCACGGTGTCGTCCTGCCCCGCGCCGGTGTCGGCCTGGGTCGCGCCGGTGTCGTCCGTGACGGTTTCCCCCGGCGTGGGGTCGGCGGGCGGTGCCGGTGAGCCGGCGGTGTGCGAGACGGTCGTCGTCATGGCGACGTGCGGCGAGGTGGCGGTCGTGTCGCCGGACAGCAGGCGCGGCCCCAGCAGAGCGGCGGTGACCGACACCGCTGCCACGGCGGCCACCGCCCCGGCGACGATCCCGATACGGGAAGCCTGCCGACGGCCGCCCGCCCCGGTGGTCTCCGGGCCCGACGGGATCGTCCCGGCCGGACCGGGAGCCGGGAAGGCCGGGAGAATCGCGGTCGTCCCGCCCTGCCGTACGCCTTTCGGCCTGGTGGTCGCCGCGGCCGCGCCCGCCTGCAGCGGGTCGGGGGCGGACCCGACGAGTTCCAGCAGCAGGTCGCGGGAGGTCGGCCGGCGGGCGGGATCCTTGGCGAGGCACCGTTCGACCACCCCCCGCAGCGATCGGGGCAGTGCCGAGGCGTCGGGCTCGGCGGTCAGGATCCGGTGCATGACGGCGGGGACGCTGGCGGCGCCGAAGGCCGGGCGGCCCGTGGCGGCGAAGACGATCGTGGCTCCCCAGGCGAACACGTCGGAGGCGGGGGTGGCCGGCTCCCCGGCGATCTGCTCGGGAGCCAGGTAGGCCGGGGTGCCGACCGGGCCCGCCGTGATCGTGTCACTCGCGCTGTGCCTGGCGATGCCGAAGTCCACCACTCGGGGGGCGTCCGGCCCCAGCAACACGTTGGCCGGTTTGAAGTCCCGGTGCACGATCCCGGCCGCGTGAATGGCCGCCAGCGCCGTGGCCGTGCCGACCGCGAGGCGTTCCAACTCGCCGCCCCGCAGCGGACCTCCGGAAGCGACCCGCTGCTGCAGAGACGGTCCGTCGATGAACTCGCTCACCACGTACGGCATCCGCCCATCGACCACGGCGGTCAGCACCCGGGCGGTGCAGAAGGGCGCGACTCCGCGCATCGCGTCGAGCTCGCGGACCAGCCGCTCCTTCACCGACGCGTCGAGCCCCGACTTGAGCACCTTGACCGCGACCGGTTCGCCGCGGGGCGACCGGCCGAGGAACACCACCCCCTGCCCGCCCTCGCCGAGCCGTCCGTTCAGTGTGAACTCACCCAGCACGCGCGGGTCGTCGGGCTCCAGGGGGGTGACCATGGCACCGAACCCTAGCGACGAGGGGCGGTGTGCGATACGCCTCGCAGTAGCCGGACGCCGACCATGGAGGCGAGCCCGCCGCGCCATGTCGCTCAGAGCTGCTCGCAGACCTCCGGGACGTCGCCGACCGTCGTCCCGGAGGCCGACGCACGGCGACGGACGTCTTTGTCGGTGCCGCCCGGCACGATGGCCGCATGACTGAAGCGCCCCCGATCGACGCGATCCCCGATGAGACCGCCTACGCCGAGGCGGTCCAGCTGGCGGCCGACGCGGCCGCGGCCTACTACGGTGACGGCACCTCCCCACTGGACGACGACGCCTACGACAGGCTCGTCCGTGGCATCGCCGCCTACGAGGAGGCCCACCCCGAGCAGGTTCTCGATGCCTCGCCGACGGGCAAGGTCGCGGGTGGCGCGGTCGTGGGTGATGTCCCGCACACGGTGCCCATGCTCAGCTTGGACAACGTGTTCGGGCCTGAGGAGCTGGCCGGCTGGGCATCCTCGCTGGAACGCCGCCTCGGCCGTCCGGTAACCGCATGGTCCGTGGAGCCGAAGTTGGACGGGCTGGCGATCGCCGCCCGCTACCGGGCCGGCCGCCTCGTCCAACTGGTCACCCGCGGCGACGGAACAGCAGGCGAGGACGTCTCACACGCGATCGGCACGATCGTCGGCCTGCCCGAGCGGCTGGCCGACCCGGTCACCATGGAGCTGCGTGGCGAGGTGATGATGACCGCCCGGCAGTTCGAGGAGGCGTGCGCGAAACGGCAGGCGCATGACGGCACCACGTTCGCGAACCCGCGCAGTGCCGCCGCGGGCACGCTGAGGGCGCAGGACCGGCCGTACGTGTGTGAGCTGACGTTCTTCGGGTACGGCGCGCTGCCGCTGCCTGATGACACGTCCGACCTCGCCAGGCGGCTCCGGGAGTTGCCGCACAGCCAGGTGATGGACTGGGTTGCCGGGCAGGGGGTGCAGACCACAGCCGGGACCGCGGTCGCCGGGATCGTGGCGACGACTGTGGAGCAGGTGCAGCAGCGGGTCGAGGAGATCGCGGCCGCGCGGCCGGAGCTGCCGTTCGGGATCGACGGCATCGTGATCAAGGCGAATGACGCGGCGGATCAGGCGCAGGCCGGGTTCAGCTCGCGGGCGCCGCGGTGGGCGATCGCGTACAAGCTGCCCGCCGTGCAGAAGATCACGAAGCTGCTCACGGTGGAGTGGAACACCGGCCGGACCGGTGTGATCGCCCCGCGGGCGGTTCTGGAGCCGGTGGAGCTGGACGGCTCCGTCGTGACGTACGCGACGCTGCACAATCCCTCCGACATCAAGCGCCGTGGGCTCATGCTGAGGGACAGCGTCGTCGTCTACAAGGCCGGTGACGTGATCCCGCGGGTGGAGTCCCCGGTGGTGCACCTGCGCACCGGCGACGAGCAGCCCATCGTGTTCCCGGAGGTGTGCCCGACCTGCGGCGGTGAGATCGACACGTCGCAGGAGCGGTGGAGGTGCGTGCGAGGCCGGAACTGCCGCGCGATCGCCTCGATCCGGTACGCGGTCGGCCGCGACCAATTGGACGTGGAGGGGCTGGCCGACAACCGCGTCCAGCAGATGCTGGACGCCGGGTTGATCACCGACTTCGGCGACCTGTTCTTCCTCACACGCGAGCAGCTACTGGGCCTGGAACGGATGGGGGAGGTGTCCACGGACAACCTCCTGGCCGCCATCGACAGGGCCAAGACCAGACCGCTGAGCCGGGTGTTCTGCGCGCTCGGGGTCAGGGGGACGGGGCGCTCGATGAGCCGCCGCATCGCCCGGCACTTCGGCACCATGGAGGCCGTCCGTGCGGCCGACGCCGAGGGGTTCCAGAAGGTCGACGGCATCGGCCCGGAGAAGGCGCCAGTGATTGTCGCCGAGCTGGCCGAGCTGAGCGACCTCATCGACAAGCTCGTCCGCGCCGAGGTGAACATGGTCGAGCCCGGTGTGGCGGCGGTGGCCGCTGACGAGGGCGGCACGGCCACCCCCACATCGGGTGGCGACGAGCCGGGTGCTCTGCCACTGACCGGAATGACGGTCGTGGTCACGGGCGGGATGAGCGGGCGGCTGGCAGCATTGTCGCGCAACCAGATGAACGAGCTCATCGAACAGGCCGGAGGCCGGGCGTCGTCCAGCGTTTCGGCGAAGACCTCGTTGGTCGTCGCGGGAGAGAACGCGGGGTCCAAGCGGGCGAAGGCCGAATCCCTCGGCGTGCGGATCGTCTCCCCGGAGGAGTTCGCCGAGATGGTCGCGCAGCTGTTGTAGGCGACCCGGTTCGTCCGCGTGTAGCCACATCCGACGGGCGAGACGAGCAAGCTCAGGCGAGAGGTCTGATGGTGTCCGGTCTGACCCGGCGTGGTCGGACCGGACCTCTTCGGACGCCGCCTTGGAGCGACTGGCCGTCAACCACCGACGTCACTGTGAAGTAGAAGCGCCGGAGGGCTTGCGGTGAGAGCACTGATGTTCTTCGCGGGATGAGGTGGCGCTGGTGCGGAGAATTCGCCGGGGCGCAGTCAGGTGACCTCGCCCAACTGTTCGGCCAGCCGCTCGAGGCCGCCCCTGATGAGCTGCCCGTACTCGTCGTCGCCAAGCGCGCCGATCTTGGCCCGCGCCTGCCGGAGGTGCTCACGGGCGCGGCCGAGATCGCCCAGCTTGCGATAGCACTCACTCAAGTTCAGGTGCAACGACGGATACAAGCCGGCCACTGTGAGTGGCACTCCAGCCTGGGCTACCCGCTCATCGGTGACGAGATCGGCGGCGGCAAGCGCTCGCAGATCCCATATCAGCTCCTGGTGCACGTCGTCCTGCACGTCGGCCATCGAGTGGGCAAGGACGCAAACATGCAGCGGGTCGCCTTGCTCACCGCCGATGTCGTCCCAGATCTGCGTGAACAAGTCGCGAGCGGCTTCACGCTGACCTTGGTGGTGATGCAAGTCCACCCCCTGGGCGATCCGGGTCATCGTTGGGTCGATGGTCATGAGCAGTCCTTCACCGTCGCGGGCGATCGCGGTCAGCCTAATTGCCTGACGTGCCTCAACGACCTTCAAGCTTCTGACCGGCTAGCGCTCATGGCGTGGTCACACGGTGCGGACGAAGGCTTCGAGTATGTCGTTGAAGACGTTCGGGCGCTCCATATTGGGGTAGTGGGCGGTCCCGTCGATCGAGATCGCGCGGCCGTTGGCGACGGTGCTGGTGAGACGTTCGGCCATGCCTATGTGGTCGGGGGAGTCGATGGCGCCGTTGATGGCCGGCACGGGAACGTCGATCTTGGCGACGCGGTCCCAGGTGTCGCGTACGGGGACGAGCGGGCCGGCCTCTCCGGCGGTGTGCTTGGACATGGTGGCCCTGGCCATCCGGCGTAGGCGGCCGGTGATGCCGGGGTCGACATCGCCGAGGCCGCGGTGCGGGCCTGCGGCGAAGAGCATAAACGCTTCGATCGAGGCCTCCAGGTCGCCGGCCGCCATGGCCGAGTGCCACGTGGCCAGGACCTGGGTGGTCCAGGGGTCGGTGAAGTACGGCTCGCTGGTGCCGGCGCCGCTGATGACTACGGCGCTGACCAATTCCGGGTGCTCCAGCGCGGTGTCGACCGCGGTGCTCGCGCCCATGGAGATTCCCACCAGGATCGCGGGCCCGGTGTCCAGGTGGCGCAGCAGCGCGGCGAGGTCGTCGGTGAGCCGGTACGGCTCGGTGGGGTTGGCGGAGCGGCCGTGGCCGCGGGCGTCGGGCGCGATGACGCGGTGGTGCGCGGCGAGGATCTTGATCTGGTCATCCCACATGGTGTGGTCCAGGAAGCCGCCGTGCAGCAGGACGAGGGGCCGGCCCGTGCCGGTGTCGAGCCAGTACATACCGTTCATGACAACCAAGGTGTCATTGTTTGCCGGTAATGACAACCCAGGTGTCATGATGGTGAGGTGAGTGAGAGTGAACGTAGCCTGGCGTCAGAAGAACTCGCCGACCGGCTCGCCGAGGTGTTCGACCTTGTTGGACCGCTGTACCGACGTGCCTTCCGGAAG
The DNA here is from genome assembly GCF_014892245.1 of Microbispora sitophila. NCBI lineage: Bacteria > Bacillati > Actinomycetota > Actinomycetes > Streptosporangiales > Streptosporangiaceae > Microbispora > Microbispora sitophila. Next base: position 102,606 of record NZ_JADBGC010000030.1, read on the forward strand.
GTGGAGCAGGACACGACCATCGAGGGGCTGTCGGTAGGGATGCGGGCCGTGCTCAACATGCTCCGCGAGCGCGGCCCGATGACCGTCCCTCAGATGGGACGGGACCAGGCGTTGAGCCGCCAGTTCGTCCAGCGCATGATCAACGACGCGGCCGCGCGGGGCCTGGTCGAGTTCGTCCCCAATCCGGCGCACAAGAGGTCCTCGCTCATCCGGCTGACCCAGGAGGGCCGGACCGCTATCACAGCCGTGGTCGACCGCGAGCGCGCGGTGTTCCGCCGGGTCGGCGGCGACCTGTCGAGTGCCGACGTCGACGCCTGCATCCGGGTCCTCTCACGCCTGCTGCAGTCCCTGGACAACGTCGAAATCGAATGAGCCGGACGGGACGAGGAGCGGCATCTTCTCAGGTCTTGCGCGGGGAATCCGATCTCGCCGCACTCGCCCTAACCCATGGCCGGGCGGTACAACGCGCCCGTGCCTGAAGCGTCGAGCGGCCTGGCCCCGAACACGCCGACCGCCACGGTCTGCACCTGGATCTATCGGGCGCCGCCAGGCCCTGCTCCGATGACAGGACCTGGCTCATCACCGCCGACGCCACTGAAACGCGACGACTACGCCAGCGCCGAGCCTGACCGCGGGCGACCTTCAGGAGTGGGTGGCCGGGCTGGATGTGTTGTTCGCGAAGGTGACGGGACGGTTCGGGCGGGTGGAGCCGCGCAGGCGGGCGCGGGCGTATCTGCTGGGGAGTCGGCCGGGGTGCAGCGCCAGTACTCCGGCACGGCCGGCCGGATCGAGAACTGCCAGGCGGGCCTGTTCCTCGCCTACGCCTCCCCGCTGGGCCGGACGCTGATCGACGCCGAGCTGTATCTGCCGAAGTCCCCGACTGACGACCGGGAGCGTTGCATCCAGGCCGGCGCGAGGAGGTGGCTTCACCACCAAGCCCATACCAGGCGGCCTCAGCCATGGTGCCCGCACCGATCTCGCCCAGCGTCACTGACGACGGCACGGGTGAGCGGGATGTGGTCTGCATGGGCCACCATGCGGGGGCCCGGCCGATCACGCATGAGTAGGCGGGTGCTCAGCCAGATTTTTCACCCACCTTGATGCCACGATCACGAGCTGGGACGATTGGCACGATGGATTCCGCCGAACGTCTCGCGCTTACCGTGTTATGCGGCGAGCTGCCTGAGCTGCGTGCCGAATGCGCACGCCAGTCCGAGCGCCACCAGCGACTGCTCGGCACCATCGAGGCCGCGGCTCGCGCGCGGCAGCCGATCATCCCCATGCTGGGGCAGCTGCTCGGCAGCGACGGGTCCGGCGCCCTGCGCACGCTCGGCAGCGCGCTCCCGGGTAGCGGTCCCGGCCGGGCGCACGACGAGGCGTTCATCTGCCCGGACGGCGCGTGTGACCGGGTGGAGGTCCCGTTGCCCGGCGGGCCGGTTCCAGTGTGCCGGGTGACCTCCGCGCCGATGCGGCCCAGGTAGCGATCGTGGGCGATTTCTTCGCCGAGCTGGCCAAGAAGCTCGCCGAGCGATGGGTCTCGCTGCTCCTGCTTCCCGGGGTGCTGTTCCTCGCCACCGCGGCGCTCGGCGTCCGCCTGGGGCATGCTCACGCCCTCGACGTGGACCTGGCGGCCAGGGAGGTGTCCGCGTTCTCGGAGTGGTTCGCTCGAAGGCCCGCGGGCGCCCAGGTGGGCCTACTGGTCGCCGTGCTGGTGGCGACCGGCGGGGTCGGGCTGTTGGTGCAGGCGATGGCCGGCGTGACGCGTACGTTGTGGCTGGGCCAATGGCCACGGCCGTTCGGCGGGCTGCGGAGCAGTCTGGTACGGCGAAGGCGCGTCCGCTGGCACGCGCTGCTGGATCGCCGCCGGGCTCTCACCCGCGCCCACCCAGCCGAGACCAGGACCGCCGAGCAACAGGAGCAGATCGATCAGGCGGCGGCCAGGGTCAACCGCGTGGCCCTGGCCGAGCCGGGCCGGCCGACATGGCTGGGCGACCGGATCCATGGTGCGGAGGCGGTCGCACGGGACCGCTACGGCCTGGACCTGCCCTTCGTCTGGCCGAGGCTGTGGCTCGTGCTGCCCGAGGCCGCGCGTGCCGATCTCATGAACGCCAACACCGCGCTGGCCACCGCGGTCGCCATCGGAAGCTGGTCGTGGCCCCTGGTCGCCCTTGCCGTCATGTGGTGGCCCGCCGCCCTGGTCGCGGCCGCGGTCGGCGCCGCCGGATGGGTACGCGCCCGCGGCGCCGTGACCGAACTGGCGTTGCTCGTCGAGTCCGTCGTGGACCTGCACGGCCGTACGCTCGCGGTGGCACTGGGCGTGGCCGACGACGGCCATGCGGGGCCGCTCACCGTCGAGGAGGGCAGCCGGGTCACCGCTGTGGCACGGAAAGGACGCTGAGGTGGGAATCCGTGGTGCGCTACGCGGCCTTCGGCTCAACCTGATCGCCCGTCGGATCCGCCGCCGCCTCGTGGCCTATGAACGTACCGGCGACGCCCGGACCGTGCTCGCCGACGCCGCTCTCGCGGACGCGCTCCGGCTGTGGCACGGCGCCGTGCGGCGGGAACCCGCGGACATGACCGACCTGGAGCGGGAATGGCTGTTCAGGGCGCATATCGCCATCGGCTGGCTCTTTCACGCCCGCTGGGTGGCCACGCAGTCGAACTTCGAGCTGTCCCAGGCCGTTTTCCACCTGGCGCCGGTCGCGCACATCCCAGATGTGGTCCCCGAGCCGCTGCGGCAACTGATCGGCCCCGACGCCGACCCGGAGGTCCAGGCCGGCACGGCGACGGTCATGCTGGCCGAGTTGCACACCACGTCCGAGCCGTCGTACCTGACCGCCGTCATCACCCTGCTCGCCCAGGCGGCGGCCGGGACACCGGCCGGCAGCCCGGCACTGCCGCTTCTGCTCACAAACCTCGGGGTCGCCTACCGCCACCGCTACCAGCGGCACGGCAACCCCGGCGACCTCGATACCGCGGCTTCGGCCACACAGGAGGCACTGAGCCTCGTGAGCGCGTCGAGCGGCGAGTGGTTCGCGGTGGCCACCAACCTCACCGCGGTCTACCAGCAACGATACGAGCTCCGCGGCGATGTGGCCGACCTGGACGAGGCGATCCGGCTGGGCGACCAGGTCGTGGAGACCGCGCCCGACGACCATCCCCTGCTGCTGGTCGCGATCTCGTACCTCGGCATCGGTTACCAGCTGCGTTACCTAAGGGACGGCGGGCTGACCGACCTGCTTCGCGCGATCACGCTGACCGAGACGTCGGTCGAGGCCACCCACCCGGACGACCCGGACCGGCCGGGCCGGTTGAACAACCTCAGCATCGCGTTGCTCCAGCGCTACCAGCGTCTGGGTAACGTGTCGGATCTCGACCGCGCGATCGAGCTGTCGGAGGAGAGCCTGGCCGCGGTGCCCGACGACCATCCCGAGCGGGTGATCTACCTCAGGCAGCTCGTCGCCGTACTGGCGCGGCGCCACGAGCACGGTGGCGATCCGGCGACGCTGGACCGCGCGATCGAGATCGGTGAACAGGGGCTCGCGCTCGTGTCCGGCGACGCGGATCAGGCCAAACAGCTCGCGGACCTCGCCCTCGGCTACCTCTGGCGGTACGAGCGCAGCGGCGACGCCGCGGACCTGGGACGCGCGGGCGAGCTCGCCCAGAACGCCCTCCGGCGGCTGCCGGACGGCCACCCCGCAACCGCCGCGATCGTCTCCATAATCACCGATATTCACTCGTCACGCCGCGCCGCCGGTTCACTCGCGGTGAAAGCGGACGAGCTGCGGCACCTCGCCGAGTTGGCCCGCGGCGCCGTCCGCTCAGTGCCCAGTCACAGTGTCCGCGCCTTCGCCAAACTGGCCAGGCTCGCCGGCGACCTCGGTGACCTGTCGCTCACCGCCGACCTGTACGCCGCCGCGGTCGCGCTGCTGCCCGCCGCGGTGTCCAGGCGCAACGCCCGCGTAGATCAAGAAGAACGGGTCGGCGAGTATCCGGACCTGGTGGGCGAGGCCGTCGCCGCCCACCTGGCCGCGGGCGATCCGGCGGGCGCCGTCGCGGTGGCGGAGCAGGGCAGAGGCATCCTGCTGGCCGAAGAGGTCGACCTGCACGCCGACCTCGCCGAACTGGCGGCGCGCGAACCTGGGCTCGCCGAGCGCTTCCGGGACGTACGCGACAGGCTTCGCGCGACGTCGCAGGTGAGCCCCGGCGGCTTCATGGTGTACACCACCGACCTGGTCAACGATCGCACGCGGCTATGGGCCGAGTACGACGACCTGGTCAAGGAAATTCGATGTGGGTTCCCGCGCTTCCTCGGCCAGCTGGACCTGACCGAACTGCGCGCCGCGGCGGGAGGCGGCGCGGTGGTGCTGGTCAACTCGGCGCGCAGCCGTGGCGACGCGATCATCATCACCACCGAGGACATCACACCGGTCGCGTTGCCCGACCTTTCCTGGGCCGATGTGGCGGCACACGTGGCCGAACTGGTCATCGCCATGCAGGCATCGGCGGACGGCACGCTGACCGGTGCGCTGCGCATGCAGCGGGTGGTCAAGGAGACTCTTGAGTGGCTGTCGGCCACGATCGCCGGGCCGATCGGAGCCGCCCTGTCTGGAGTGGACCGAGTCTGGTGGCTGCCCATCGGCATGCTCGGCGTCCTCCCTCTGCACACGGCACTCCCCGACCACGTGGTGTCCTCCTACACATCGACGCTCCGCGCGCTCGCCCGGGCAAGGTCGCGTACGCCGGCCACGGTGCGCCACCAGCTCACCGTCGCGGTCAGCAGCGCACCCGAGCTGCCCACTCTCACCGGTACCGCCCAGGAGGCAGAGGCTCTGCACCAGCGCCACCCCGGCATCCTGCTCGTCGACGAGGACGCCACGACCGATCGGGTACTCGCCGAGCTGCCCGGCCGCACCTGGGCCCATTTCGCCTGCCACGCGGCCACCGACGCCGAGAAACCGTCGTTCGGCGGCCTCGTCCTGCACGACACCCTGCTGCCCATCGGCGCGATCGGCGCACTGCCCCTCGACCAGGCCGAACTGGCTTACCTGTCGGCATGTTCGACCGCCTTCAGCGGGATTTTCCACGCCAACGAGTCGATCCATCTCGCATCCGCGTTCCAGCTGGCCGGTTTCCGCCATGTCGTCGGCAGTCAATGGCTGCTCGACGACGCGACGGCCGCGGCGGTCGCCCGCGAGTTCTACCGCCAACTGCCTGGACCGGACGCGAACGAGGCCGCCCGTGTGCTGCACCGCGTCATGGGCGACCTGCGCCGCACCCACCCGGACAGACCTGATCTTTGGGCGGCACTCGTTCACTACGGTCCCTAGCTAGTACTACAGGCTGATTTCGCCATGTTGGAGGCAGCGTTTCCAGTACTGGTTGGCTCGGGCGCGGTCTTGGTGGTGTCCTCGGAGTTGGGACCAGGCGAGGGCGTGGTCGAGCGGGAGGGTGATCCTGGCGGTCAGGCGTGCCGGCAGACGGCGGATCTCTGCTGGTGTGAGGCGGACCAGGCGGCTTGGGCTTTTGGGGCGTGCGCGGCGGTGACGGCGAGATAGGCGTGGGCGAGCATCGCAAGGTGATGTGGCGGTGCCAGGCGTCATAACGCCGGACCTGGCAGTGGTCCCAGTCCGGTCTCGTTCTTCACGGACTGGAAACATTCCTCGATCGCCCAGCGGGAACCGGTGACGGCGATGAGGTCCTCCACGGTGGTGCCGACTGGTGCGTAACACAGGTAATAGGCCAGGACAAGCTCGCCCTTGGCATTGGGGGCGAGGCTACGCCGGACGAGAAGCCAGCGCTGGTAGCCGGGCTCGGCCGGCCCGTGCCGATCCATTGGCTCTCGGGCACCGCCACCACATACCCGGCCGGCGTGCCGGCAGGCCCCTGCAGCAGGTCCAGGATTGTGTTGATCAGACACATCACCTCACCAGCGCCGCCCGGATCACGGGCTGCGAGGCTCTACCGGCTCCTCGGCCTGGGCTTGAAGTAGTGCGCATTCATGTAGGCGGTGACCTGCGCGCCGATCTTCGCGCCCTGCACGTCTGCCGTGCGGGTGTGGATGCCGCCCCAGACGCGGGCGTCGATGACCTCGGCGAGCGCCTGGGAGAAACCACGGAAATACCTGGTGGTGCCCGAGTCGGCGCTGTAGCCGCTGAAGGGGATGTCGTCCCGGCCGAAGAAGTGCCGCAACGCCGACATGCTCGCCGCCGTGAAACAGGTGTGCCCAGAGGTGTAGTCGGGGTGAGGCGGCGTGACGAGCAACGGCGTCCATCCGGGGTCGGCGGCCGTCTCCGGGTTGCCGTCCGTGTCGGCCAGCCGGATCGCGGTCACCGGCCGCCAGAAGTTCCATGCCGCCTTCTCGTTGTAGCAGGCGATCGTGGCATCGGCTTCGGCCAGATCGACCATCGCGAACATCCGCGCCGTCTGAAGGGTGTTCAGGCGTTGCCGCGTCGCGAGCTGACGCTTGATCTCCCATTCGGCCAGGTGCCGGTCGTGCCACCAGATCGCGGCCTGCGTCTGGTCGGCCGTCCTGACCGTGCTGGTCGCCGAGCCGACCGTCTTGACCTCGTTGAAGTCCCGGGCGTACCGGCGGCTGGTGAGCGCCGGCGGGCCGGACGTACGGAAGATGGACGCGCTGGGGATGAGGAACGGCTTGAGGTGACCGACCCATGCCCCATCCGAGGCGAAGGTGGGCGGCGTCGGCCGCCACTGACCAGGCTGGGTGCCCACGGGCCAGGTCTGGTCGCCGAACGCCCCGTCGTCCCGTCGCGCGGCGATCATCGCATCGGCCGCCTGAGTGCCCACGGTGATTCCACGCTGTTTCGCGGTGCCGTCGGGTATCGCGCTCAGCGACTCGTCGTACTGGGTCTTCAACCTCCCCTGCTGGTCGGGGAACAGCGCTTGCAGCACCAGGTAACTCGCGGTCGCGACGGCCGCGTCCGTCGATTCGGTGCCAGCGGCGGCCGGTGCGACCAGATAAGGCTGGTAGGGGGCGCCGGCGATCGCGTTCACCGCGTCGTAGACCGCTCCGTGCACCATCGCGAAGCTGCGTGCCTGGACCTGCGGTTGCTGACCGGCGATGTCCCAAATCGCGGTCTGCGCGTTACGGTCCCAGACGATGACGGCGTTGGCGGGGGAGCCCGAGTCCGTCGCGTACGCGGGGGGCGAGCCGAGGGCGATCGGCGACCCGGCGGCGATGACCCCGGCGAGGGCTACCCAGACGACCGCGGGTCGCAGAACGGCTACCCGATATGCAGCAAATGGGCTGGACATGAACGCAAACTACTATGCCGCTGAAAAACGTTACAGTGGCAAGAGTGCCGGAAAATCGATATCGATCCGACCGAAATGAGCTCGCAATATGAGATATTTCTATCCTGATCATTCTCAGCCTGACCCCGAGCGGTCAGTTGGCCTCCGGCGCGGCCAAGGTGACCGCTCTGCCACCTCCGCGGGCAGCCGGGGCCCGAAAGCGTGCCGTCAGCGCCTCTTCAACAGAAGCTCGGTGTTGCGGTCACCGGGCAGGCCCGCCAGCCCGCTCCGCATGCCGGGGGAGTTGAACGAGAGCTCCCGGTAGAGCGCGGCCAGGCCACTTTGGGACAGATCGGTGAAGTCGGTGCGGTGCGGCGCGGCCGACTCCACCAGCGTGGTGAACAGGGACAGTGTCCCGTCGTGATTGTCGGCCAGTTCGACGACGCGCGCCAGCTGCGGGTAGTCGACGTGCGAGGCGGTGGAGACCTCCCAGAAGCCGCCATGAGGGACGATCTTGTTGAGGTGGGAGTGACCGTTGATCCACGCGGCCACGTTGCCGTGCTTCCGCAGCACTGCCAGCAACTCCTGCCCGCCGTGGCGCTTCTCGTGCGGGCGGGCCGGATTGGGGGTGAGGTTCGTCATGGCCCAGCTCGGGTGATGACTGAAGATCAGCGCGGTGTCGTCGGCGTGGGTCTTCAGGGTCCTCTCCAGCCAGGCCAGCTGCCGGGTGCCGACCGATCCGCGGTAGTCGCCGCCGCGGTCGGTGGTGTCCAGGCTGATGCCGACGACCCCGTCGGCGATCCGGAAGGAGTAGTCCAGCCGGCCGCTGTCGAGATTGTCCCGGGTATAGCCGTGGCCGACGGGTCCCGAGCCGGTGTACGCCGGGTCGAGGTGAGCGGCGATGTAGGCGTGCGGGCTCAAGGGGGCGCGGCGCTCGTCGGCGGTGACCGTGCGGGCCTTGCCTCTGTAGCGCTTCCACGCGGCACGGAAGTGGGCGCCCGTGGGGTCGCCCCGGCGCAGTGCCTGGTAGACGGCGCCGGCCTCGGAGGCGGGCAGGGCGAACAGCTTGCGCGAGCCGGTGGCCAGGTCGGCGAAGAAGCCGCCGGCCACGGAGTAGGCGCCGCCGAAGAGCTGGTCGTGATTGCCGATGGTGGAATACCACGGTACGGCCAGACCGGGGCTGCTCACCTCGCGGATGGCCGCCTCCAGGAAGCCGTCCAGGCGAGGGAACCCTGCCCGCTTGTCGACGTCGCGCATGCCGGAATCGGGCTGCCAGTAGAGGCCCAGGCCGGAGTTCTGCACGCCCTCATACGTGCCGGGGTCGCCCGTGTTGGGGGTGAAGCGGCCGCCGGTCATGGCGGTGAGGAACCACTCCAGCTCGATCCGGGAGTTGTTGTCGGTGTTGTCACCGGTGGTCATGACGAAGCCGATCGGCGCCCGGGTGGCCGGGCCGTGCCGCAGGGCGTTGACCTGTTCGATCAACGAGACGGCGCCGACGGCGGTCAACGCCTCCTGCGGGCGCCAGGAGCCCATGTCTCCGGCGCGCAGGAACTCATAGCGCTGCGGGTTCTGCACGTCGGTGATGTGCAGGTCGGTGAACTGGACAAAGCAGGCCAGCGCCGTGCGGCGTTCGGCCCTGCCCTTCTTGGCCTCGGCCAGTTCGGTACGTGTCACCCGCCGCCAGCCAGGGCCGTCGGACAGCCTGCGGTATCCGCCGGTGCCGCGTGGTCCGGCGACGGTGTGGACCGTCGTCATGGCCGTCGTTGCCGAGGGCGTCACGGCCGAGGAGGCGGCCGGGGTGGAGGAAAGTGCGATCTCCAGCGCGACGCCCGAGGCGGTCATCCCGGAGGCGAGGAGAAAGGCGCGGCGGCTGAGGGCGGGATCCATGATGCTCCCAGTGGTGGCGTCGAGGCGAACGTCCACTGGGAATGCTTGACAGCGGGAATGACTCCCGGCCTAACACGGCTGAAACGCTGTCCAGCCATATATGGCCTAGAAATAGCCGTAGGGGATTCGGACACCTGGGGGCAGCGGGCCGGAAGCCTGCCGCTTTCCCACCGTTCAAAAGAGCGCGGTCTCGAGTTCGCGAGGCCGCCGCGGCCCGGCCGGCCGGGCGGCGCGCGACACGCGCCGCCCCGCCCTTCTGAAGGTCCCGTCGCGGACGTCCACCTCGCAGTCAGTCGCTATGGAAGATCAGAGGCACAGTGATCGGCTTTGGAACCGGTGCGAACGTCGCGCCACCAGTTCGGCCAGGCGTCCACCAGATAGACGACGAACGGGATCCACCACACCAGGTCGTTGGTGACCACGAGGATCCCGGAGGAAACCGGCCACTGGTCTGTGGAGAAGAGCCACAGCCAGCCGAGCGGGCCGAGGATCTTGCCCGCCAGCCCCACGGCCGCGATCAGGAAGCCCCGCTCGGGCCGCAGCGCCACGTCCAGATACAGCACGCCGTACAGCGCCAGGACCATGCCCAGGGTCGTGAAGATCTGCGGTTGGTTCTGGAGCGGCATCCCGGCGAACCGGAACAGCCACTGTGGGTCCATGGCCGCGTACGCGCCCGAGGCGATGTTGTAGACCCCGGCGGCGACGAAGACGGCCCGATGCAGGCGTCGGCGTTGCACAGCGCACTCCGGCTGATTCGCCCTGTGTCGGCTCGTCATCGCCCGGCACACCCCTCACCTGTGATCTGGGACATCAGTTGATCCACCGTCAACGTGGTCGGTCAGGCGCGTGGCGCGTACATGATGATCAGGACGCCGGCCAGGCAGACAAGCGCGCCGATGACGTCCCAGCGGTCGGGCCGGAACCCGTCGACGAGCATGCCCCAGGCCAGGGAGCCGGCGACGAAGACGCCGCCGTAGGCGGCCAGGATGCGGCCGAAGTTCGCGTCCGGCTGGAGCGTGGCGACCAGCCCGTACAGGCCGAGCGCGATCACGCCGCCGCCGATCCACAGCAGGCCACGCTGCTCGCGTACGCCTTGCCAGACCAGCCACGCCCCGCCGATTTCGGCGAGGGCGGCCAGGACGAAAAGCAGCAGGGAGCGGATGACCGTCATGGCCGGTAGTACAGCGCACGGCGGCGGCCCGCCCGACGTCGGGTCCGCTTCGCCGCGCTGCGGGTGCCAGGCATCCGCAGTGGGAGCTCACGTGAGCGGCGCATCGGCGGCGAAGCCACCACATTCCCGCAGCGCGATGGTCAGCTCTCCTCGGGGGCGCGGCCGGTGGGCAGGTCGGCGAACGGCAGCGGGCAGTCGGGACAGGTGCAGTTCGTCAGGCTGTCGCAGCCGGCGGTGACCACCTGAGTCAGCGCGGTGCGGATGGTGGTCAGGTCGGCGATGCGCGCATCCACCTCGGCGATCTTGGCCTGGGCGCGGGCGCGCAGGTCGGGGGTGGGGTGACCGCGCCGGCCGGTGTCGATCAGCTCGGCGATCTCGTCCAGGGTGAAGCCGAGCCACTGAGCGGCCTTGATAACGGTCAGCAGGGTGACGGTCTCCGGCGGGTAGGCGCGGTGCCCGCCGGGACTGCGCGCCGGTTCGGCGATCAGCCCGCGACGCTCGTAATAGCGCAACGTCTGCAGGTTGACCCCGGCCTGCTTGGCCACCTGCCCGCTGCGCAGCTTCACGGGGCAGCGGCTGCCGTGACGGCGCGTGCCTGCAGCGCGGCCAGCACCTCGGTCTGCTCCGGCGGCACCGCCACCTCCAGCGCTAGGCCGCTGTCGGCGATGGTCAGGGTGAAGGCGAAGAAGGAGCAGCAGCCGTTCTCCCGCGCGGCCAGCTCGGCCGCCCGGGCCGCGTGCTCCGGGCTGAAGACGAGCTCGAGCCGCAGCCGCTCACGCCCAGGACGTTGCACCGACTGGACCGCCTCGGCGAACAAGGCGTCGAACTCGGCCACCCGGAGCGGCTGCTCCGCGGTGGGCAGTGTGCACGCTGAGGGAGCCCATCCCCGGTCAAGGGCGATGTCCTGCGTCATACCTGTCACGGTAAGCCTGTACCTGGGTATCGGATGCAACCTCTTGCGCGCCGATGACCCGTGCGCCGGCGCGTACGCGAGCGGGCATCGGGCGGTCGGTCACCGGGGGTCGTCGTGGGCGGGGGAGCAGCACGGGTCGGCACACCCGCCGGACGAGGTGGACGAAGTGAGCGCGGGAGCGGCGCAGCAGGCGTCGCCGCGCCAGGCTTCGCGGCCTTCCTTGACCGCCACAGCGGCGATGACCAGGGCGGCGATCGGGTCGGCCCAGGACCAGCCGAAGGCGCTGTTGAGTGCGAGCCCGGCGAGCAGCACCGCCGACAGGTAGGTGCACAGCAGGGTCTGCTTGGAGTCGGCGACCGCTGAGGCGGAGCCGAGCTCGCGGCCGGCGCGGCGCTGGGCGTACGACAGCAACGGCATGATCACCAGCGAGAGGGCGGCCAGGATCAGGCCGGGAGTGGAGTGCTCGGCCTCACCGGCGCCGAGCAGGGCGCGCACGGCGTCGACGGTGACGTAGGCGGCCAGCGCGAAGAAGGAGATGGCGATGATCCTCAGCGCGGTCTTCTCCCGCGCCTGATGGTCGGTCGCGGAGAACTGCCAGGCCACCGCGGTGGCGGAGGCGACCTCTACGACGGAGTCCAGGCCGAATCCGACCAATGCGGCCGAGGAGGCGAGGGTGCCGGCGGTGACGGCGACGACGGCCTCTATGACGTTGTAGGTGATGGTGGCGGCCACCAGCAGCCGGATGCGCCGCCTGAGCGCGTCGCGGCGGGCCGGGGTTGGGCCGAGAGAGATCGCGGTCATCGGCAACAGCCTTTCTCGCCCGCGTCCACGCAGGTTCGGTCGGCGGCCACCGCGATCACCGCGGTGCGCAGGTCGTCCAGCGCGTGGCCGAGCCGCTCGTCGGCCAGTTCGTAGCGGGTACGCCGGCCGACGGGCACGGCCACGACCAGGCCGCAGTCACGTAGGCAGGCCAGATGGTTGCTCAGACGGGTGCGGGAGATACCGAGCAGGTCGGCCAGGTCGGCCGGGTGGGCCGGAGCCTCACGAAGCGCGATCAGGATGCGGCAGCGGATCGGGTCGGCCAGGGCGCGACCGAACCGGGCGAGCACGTCGATGTCGGAGGCGATGGTGTCCACACCCCGATAGTACAGAAGAACCTGAATTCAGTACGTCGTGAATCATAGGTTGCGTCCCTCTGCCGCACGAGCCGCGGCGACAGGCCGTCCGGCGCGAGATGCGGGAGACGGGGCTGTGTGGCGTCAGTCGCCGTCCCCGGTGTGGGTGGCTGTGAGGAGTTCGGGCCGGTGGGTGAGGGCGGTCAGCAGGGTGCGGCGTTGCCGGTCGCTGAGGTCGGCGATGTGCTCTTTGGCGCCCACCCCGGTGGTGGTGATCAGGTCGCGCACGGTGGCGGGGGTGGCTCCGGGCAGGGCGCGCAGGATCCGCCGGATCGGGGTGTGCTGGGTGACCGGGTCGGTGCGCCGGAAGACCTCGGCCAGGCTGATCCGTCCCGAGCGGACCGCGTGGCTGAGTTCGTCTCTGCTCAGCGGAGGCGGTGCCGCGCGCCGCTCCGCCGTCTGAGCTGCCGGGTCGGCTGCCGGTGGGGTCCGCTCGGCCGGGCGAGGGGAGGCTGGGGCTGCCGCCGGAGTGGGCGGGAACGACGGGTTCGGCGAGGGCAGGGGCGGTACGGGGAGCGTGGTGAGGGGCTTGTCCTGTCGGGGCTCACGACCGCTGTCGCGTGGGGTGGGGGCCGGCAGCGTGGCCATGCCGGCGGCGCCGCGAGGGGCGGTGAGCAGGTGCGGCGGCTCTTCCTGTTCGCCGAGACCGTGGGCGGTGGCCAGCAGGAGCCCGGCTCCGGCGGCCGTGGTGGCGGCGATGGCGATGTGCCGCCGCGACAGCCGTCCGCCTTGCTGTTTGCTCGCGGCGAGTTTCATCCCGACGACGGCGGTTCTGCACAGCACGCCCATCACCATGGCCAGCAGGATCGGCACCAGGTGGTCGGGCAGGGGGCTGAAGGTCGCGATCACCACGCCGACGGCCGGGCTGAGGCAGGCCACGACCAGCCAGGGCAGCAGGCGCTGCTTGGCGATGTCGAGCAGCGCCGCCAGCGCGAGGCCCTCGCTGGCCGAGTGCACGACCAGCGCGATGATGACCACGACGGAGGCGGTCAGGGCCAGGGCGGCGCCTTCGACGGCGCGGTGCAAGGTGAGTGCGGCGGCGGTGCCCATGCCGCCGAACACCGCGGCGTCGATTCCTTGTTTGACCCGGCGGTGCAGCCCGGGAGCGTGCAGGGCGGCGCGGGGCGGTTCGTCATCCGGGCACGCGCAGCCGCGGCGGGTGAAGTAGGTGATGACCGCGAAGCCGAAGCCGGCGGACAACGCGAGCACCCAGGCGGGGACGCCGGCCTCGTGGGCCTCTTCCCACGCGTCTGGTGCCAGGTCGACCAGCGCCGTGACCAGCATCATCGCCGAGGCGATGACCAGCCACAGGCTCATCCGCGCGGAGTTGCGGCGGGCCAGGAACGCGCCGATGAGGGTGGAGGCGCACACCAGCAGCACCGCCCCCATCACCTCCTGCCGGGGCGGTGCGATCTCCAGCACCGGTCGTACGGCCCACACCAGCGCCAATGGCGGCATTCGCGACTACCTCCTGCATGAGAGAGGGAAACCAACGGTTGACCGGGTCGGGGGACGGGTGCGGTGCGAGGTGGTTGGCGGCGTGGCTCAGCCGGGAACGGCCTCGCCCGCCGACGGCCGGTCCGAGGCGATGTCACCGGGGTCGCACAGCTCGTCGAGCAGCGTGTGGAGCCGCTCCAGCTGGGCGTCGACCGTGTCTTTGAGGCCGCTGCCGAAGGTGGCGATGAAGGTGTGCAGGCTGTGGACCTTGCTTTCCAAGGCCTGGCACGAGACGGCGTGGCCACGCGGGACGGTCGCGGTGCTTTCCAACTGCTCGGCTCTGATGCGGGCCTGGGCCACCAGGGCCTCTGCTTCCCGGCGTGCCGCCGCCAGTGTCTGGTCGGCGGCCTGACCGGCCGCCTCGACGATGCGGGCGAGGCAGTCGCCGACGGCGGCCGGCACGTGCCGCGTGTCATCGCCGTCAGGGTCCGCGAGGCCGGCGATGCGGGCCCGCAGAGCCTCGTTGTCCCGCAGCACGCTGATCAGGGTCGCTTCCACCAGCCCGAGGAACCGGTCGACCTCGGCCAGGTCGTAGCCCTCCCGCAGCCGCACCACGGTGAACACCTGATTGCGGATGTCGGCGGGCGTCAGCAGACCCGCCGCCCCGCGCGGGTCCAGGTGCGCCGGCCCCGGCGATTGAGGGTCCAGGATCACCACGCCGTGGCCCTGCCCGTTCACCTGCCTGTGCTCGTGGCCGTCAAGTCCGTGCCCGTGGTCGTGTCCATGGTCGTGCCCGTGGTCGTGTCCATGGTCGTGCCCGTGATCGTGTCCGGCGTCCATGCTCGCCTCGTCCCCCCTGGGCCTAGGCGTGGTGAGAGGAGTGGCAGGAGCTGCTTTCGTGCGTGTGGTCGTGCCGGCCGGGGTCGAGGTGCCCGAAACCCTCGCCATGCTGGTGGTCCTGACAGGTGGGCCCGGCGTGTTGTCCCGCGGGCCGCCCGAGGTGCTGCCCGAGGTGCTGCTCGGCGTCCGGGCCGGGGCAGCAGGCGTCGGTTCCGGTGCAGGAGGACGCGGCGCGGTCGGGGGTGGGGGCGGATGCCATGGGCTACCTCCGGGATGAGTGCCAATCTACGATTCTTACTCTCGGTAGTTATCCAATTACCTTGCGCTTACACATGTGAGCAACCGGGCAAGTATCGATCGACGGTCTCCTGGGGCGATTGAGACCCGAAGCGGCGGCGGGCCCGCAGGCAGTGCCGTGACGGGCGGAAAGTGGGGTCACCATTTACATGAATGATCGTTCATCTGACCTGTCGCTGTGGCCGGATGACTGTGCGGTGCGGGTGGTGGACCCCGATCGGGTGGCCCATGTCCGTCAGGCGCTGCCGCCGCAGGATGCGGTCGAGGACCTGGCGCAGATCTTCGGGCTGCTCGCCGACCCGGGGCGGCTGCGCCTGATCGCGGCGCTGCTCGAGGGGGGAGAGATGTGCGTGTGCGACCTGGCGGCCGCGACCGGGCACAGCATGTCCGCCGCTTCGCATGCGCTGCGGCTGCTGCGCACGAACCGGGTGGTCAAGACCCGGCGCAGCGGGCGCATGGCCTACTACCGTCTCGCCGACTCCCACGTACGGATGCTGTTCGACCTGGCCATCGCCCACATCGGGCACGAGCAAGGAGAGCGCCGTGACTGACCGCCCCGCCGGGTCGGCATCCCCTTCCACCTCGGCGCGCGGGCCGGACCACGGGCATGGACACGGGCATGGACACGGGCATGCGGTCGGCCCGGATGCCGACCGGCGGCTGCTGGCCGGCGCGCTGACGTTGATCGCCGTCTTCATGGCCGCCGAGGTGGTGGCCGGCCTGATCGCCCACTCGCTGGCGCTGATCTCCGATGCCGGGCACATGCTGACCGACGCGTTCGCGATCGTGGTCGCCCTGGCGGCGATGCGGATCGCCGCCCGCCCCCCGCGCGGGGGCTTCACCTACGGACTGAAGCGGGCCGAGATCGTCTCCGCCCAGGCCAACGGCATCACGCTGCTGCTGCTCGCGGCGTACTTCGTCTATGAGGGCGTCCACCGCCTGATCGACCCGCCCGCGGTCGCCGGCGGCTACCTGCTGGCCACGGGACTGGCCGGCATCGTGGTCAACCTCGCCGCGAGCCGGCTGCTCAGCCGGGCCAACCGGGGCAGCCTGAACGTCGAGGGCGCCTTCCAGCACATTCTCAACGACCTGTACGCCTTCATCGCCACGACCGCCGCCGGCGTCGTCGTCATGGCGACCGGCTGGGCCCGGGCCGACGCGATCGCCGCATTGGTGGTGGCGGCATTGATGCTCAGAGCCGGATGGGGTCTGGTCCGTGACGCCGGCCGCGTCTTCATGGAAGCCGCCCCCGTGGGCATCGACCCCAGCGAGATCGGCCGCAGGACGGCCGCCCTGGAGCACGTCGCCGAGGTGCACGACCTGCACGTCTGGGAGGTCACCTCCGGCTACCCGGCCATGTCCGCCCACGTTCTGGTCACCCCCGGCGCCGACTGCCACGGGGTGCGACGCGTCGTGGAACACCTGCTGCGCCACGACTACGGCATCGAGCACACGACCTTGCAGGTCGACCACGCCCCCGCGCCTACCTCCGGCACCGACATCCACTGCGTCGATCCGTACCGTGCCGATCAGCCCCGTGCCGATCAGCCCCGTGCCGATCAGCCCCGTGCCGATCAGCACCGTGCCGATCAGCACTGTGCCGATCCGCACGGCCCCGCTCACCGGCCCTAATCGCAGGTCACCCGCCCCCGCTGACGCCTTTGTCGCGCCCGCCGGGCCCTTCCACGCCAGGATCGCCGCCGCAGTCGTGCGCCTGCGGATCGTGCTCGTCGTGATCCTCGCCGCGGTGGTGGGAGTGCTGCTGTTCCTGCCGCTGCCGGGCTGGATGGTCGCGGAACAGTGCGTATGCGGGCTGTTGCTGCTTGCCGCGGCGGTGCTCGCGTTCCGCGTCTCCCCGCGCGCGGCGGACGGGCGATGAACGGCCGAAGGCCCTGCCTGGCGCGAACCTCCTGACGGGCCTGCACCGTTACTCGTCCTCGGTTCTGTACGCCACGAGCGCGTCGGCGCCACCGTGGATGGGCGGCGAGGCGCACTCGCCGCCCATCCCGCCGGACCTACAGCAGGAGCTGTTTCATCCTGGTGATCTCCGCCGATTGGCTGGAGACGATGGAGGCGGCCATCTGCTTGGCCGGCCCGTAGACGCCGGCCGCCTGCTCCTGTTCGGCCATGGCGACGGCGCCTTCTTGGTGCTGGATCATCATCCTCAGGAACGCCTTGTCGAAGGCGGCGCCCTTGAGACCTTCGAGCTTCTTCATGTCCCGGGTGGACATCATCCCCGACATGCCGTGTCCATCGGCATGGTGCGCTCGCCGGGCACCTGTGCGCCCCAGCTCGTGAGCCAGCCGCTCATCGTCTGGATCTCGGGATCCTGGGCCGCTTCGACCTTCTTGGCCAGCTCCTTGACCTGGCCGCCGGCGGCGTGGTCTTCGGCCAGCTTCGCCATCTCCGCCGCCTGGCGGTGGTGGGGGATCATCATCTGGGCGAACATGACGTCCTCGTCGTTGTGGTCGGACATACCGTGCGCACGGTGCGCCGCTGATACGCCTCCTCCACGACCTCGCGACCATCCGGGTCCTCGACATGGAGCGAGTTGACACCCCTGGGGGGTATGTTATTGTCACTCACGACATATACCCCCCAGGGGTAAATGATGGAAGGAGGACAGACATGTGCACGGCATGTGCGTGCGGCACGGAATCGGCTCAGACCGCGGTGACCGCTGAGGCGGGTACGGACGACGGCAAGGTCTATTCGGTGAGCGGAATGACCTGCGGCCACTGCGTCTCCTCGGTGTCCGGGGAGATCGGCAAGGTCGGCGGCGTGACCGGGGTGGTCGTCGACCTGCCGGCCGGCGCGGTCACCGTCAGCGGCTCGGGATTCACCGACGAGCAGATCCGTGCCGCGGTGGAGCAGGCCGGCTACCAGCTGGCGAGCCGGTCCTAGCGGATCGAGCCCCGAAGAAGACGGTGGGCGTGCACTGGCATGCACGCCCACCTGCGGGGCCGGTCCGATTCGGCATCACACCCAACCCTCTACCGCATCCTCCCATCGCGGGGCGGATGCGAAGAACAGGAGTCCGGCATGAACGCCGTCAATCCGCGCAGGTGGCGGGCACTGGTCGTGCTCGCCGCGGCGCAGTTCATGGTCATCATGGACACCTCGATCATCGGGGTCGCGTTACCCGACATGCAGCGCGACCTGGGTTTCTCCCCGGACGCGCTGCAGTGGGTCTTCAACGCCTACGTCATCGCCTTCGGTGGCCTGCTGCTGCTCGGCGGACGCCTGTCCGACCTGTTCGGCGCCCGCAGGATCTTCACCATCGGCTGGCTCATCCTGATCGCCGGGTCGGCCGTGGCCGCCGCGGCGAGCAGCCCTTGGGTGGAGATCCTCGGCCGTGGTGTGCAGGGCGTCGGCGGCGCGCTCATCGCCCCGGCCTCGATGACCCTGCTCATGATGCTCTTCTCGCACGACTCGCGGGAGCTCGGCAGGGCCATGGCCCTGTACGGCGCCGCGGCGCCGGCCGGTGGCACCGCCGGGGTGTTCCTCGGCGGAGTCATCACCGAGTATCTGAGCTGGCCGTGGGTCTTCATCGTCTACATCCCCATCGGCATCGCCACCCTGCTGGCCGTGCCCCCACTTCTGCCCGCGGTCGCCGGCAGGCGTGGGTCGGTGGACGTGCTCGGCGGCGTCGCCGTCACCGCCGGGATCGCCCTGGCCGTGTTCGCCGTCGTGCGGGCGCCGGAACAGGGCTGGGGCTCTGCCGCCACGCTGCTGGAACTGGCAGGGGCGGTCGTGCTGCTCGCGCTGTTCCTGCTCGTGCAGCGTGTGATCCGGGAGCCGCTCATGCCGCTGGGGATCTGGCGCACCCCCGGGCTGGCCGTCGCCAACCTGGCGATGGCGCTGCTGGGCGCGGCCTGGATCCCGATGTGGTACTTCCTCAACCTCTACCTGCAGCAGGTCCTCGGCTACAGCGCGTTCCCCAGCGGAGCGGCCCTGCTTCCCATGACGATCGCGATCATGATCTTCATGATCGGGATCACCGCCCGGCTGCTCGGCAGGTTCGGCGCCAAGCCGCTGATCGTCATCGGGCTCGCCGTGCTGGCCGCGGGGGTGGCCGGGCTGTCCCTGGTCCGGCCGGACGGGACCTTCGTCGCCGACGTGCTGCCCGCCTCGCTGGTCGCGGCGGTGGGGATGTCCCTGGCCTACATCCCCGCGATGATGTCGGCGATGTCCGGCGCGCGGCCCGAGGAGAGCGGCCTGGCCTCGGGCATCGTCAACACCACCTACCAGATCGGCTCTGCGCTCGGCCTGGCCGTGATGACCGCGCTCGCCACCAGCGGGGGAGCGGCCGCGGCGGACGGCCCGGTGGCGCTCACCGGCGGCTTCCAGGCCGCCTTCGCCGGCGCGGCGGTCGTGGCGGCGGCCGGCGCCGTACTCACCCTGCTGCTCATGCGGAGGCCCGCATCGGCAGCGGCCGCCGCGACGGACACCCAGGCAGTGCAGGTGTAGATCTTAACGAGCGGGCCCGCCCTCGACCGCGGTGGGCCCGCGAAATACCCTAGGGGGGTAGGGTGTTCAATAGAGACAACGGACCTCAGAGCAAGGCGGGGAGATGGCCGGATACACGGGGACCAAGGAAGACCACCTCAGGCGGCTGCGCCGGATCGAGGGGCAGGTTCGCGGACTGCAGCGGATGGTCGAGGAGGACAAGTACTGCATCGACATCCTCACCCAGGTCTCGGCCGCCAACAGGGCACTCCAGGCGTTCGCCCTGGAGCTGCTGGACGAGCACATGGCGCACTGTGTCGCCGAGGCCATCGCCAAGGGCGGCACCGAGGCCGACGTCAAGATCAAGGAAGCCTCCGACGCCATCGCCCGTCTCGTCCGTTCCTGATCGATCTCGCTCACGAAGGAGAAGCGTCATGACCACAGCCACCTACACCGTCACCGGCATGACCTGCGGCCACTGCGTCAGCTCGGTGAAGGAAGAGATCGGCGAGGTCCCCGGTGTCACCGGTGTCGAGGTCGATCTGGCCACCGGGCTAGTGACCGTCGAAAGCGACAGCCCCCTCGACACGGCCCAGATCAGGGCCGCCGTCGAGGAGGCCGGATACGAATTGGTGGACAAGCGATGAACACGCCAGCCCGCCTGGGCGCCTATGTCCTCGGCCTCGCCGTGGTCTTCGGAGGAGCGTTCGGCGTCGGCGGCGCCGTCGGCGCGACCGGCCCGGCGCCCGCGAAGAACGACCATGGCGGCCACGCGACCCCTGCGCAGGCCGCGCAGAAGACGGAACACGTACCGGGAGGACTCCAGGTGTCCCAGAGTGGTTACACCCTCACCCCGCAGACCACGACCATCACCCCCGGGACGGAGACCGACTTCCGGTTCACGGTGAACGGGCCCGACGGCCGCCCGGTGACCGCCTACCAGACCCAGCACGAGAAGAAGCTGCACCTCATCGTGGTCAGCCGGGATGCGACCGTCTTCCGGCACCTGCACCCCGAGCTGTCCGGCGAGGGGACCTGGTCGGTGCCGCTGACGCTGCCCGACGCCGGCGCCTACCGGATCTTCGCCGACTTCGCCCCCCAGGGCGGGGAAGGCCTGACCCTCGGCGCCGACCTGTACGCCCCCGGCGACTACGCGCCCCGGGCCCTGCCGGCGCCCAGCCGTACGGTGACGGTCGACGGATACACCGTCCGGCTCGACGGCACCCTCACCCCGGGTACGGCGAGCAAGCTCGTCGCCGAGATCAGCAGAGACGGCAAGCCCGTCACCGACCTGCAGCCCTACCTCGGGGCGTACGGGCACCTGGTCGCGCTGCGTGCAGGCGACCTCGCCTACCTGCACGTGCACCCCGACGGCGCCCCGGGTGACGGCGTCACCCCCGCCGGCCCGGGCATCACGTTCTACGCCGAGGTCCCCAGCCGCGGCGACTACCGGCTCTTCCTCGACTTCCAGCACGACGGAACCGTGCACACCGCCGCCTTCACCGTACGAGCGGAGCAATCGTCAGGGGCGGTTCCCACCGACACGGCGGACCACGGGGCGGAACACGCCCACTCCGGCCACTGACAACGGGCATGACGCGGAAAGGAGAGGTGATGTCCTCCATCACCGGCGACAAGCCGTCCACCGCGGGCGGCGCGGTCGAGCTTTCGATAGGCGGCATGACCTGCGCGTCGTGCGCGAACCGGATCGAGCGCAAGCTCAACAAGCTCGAGGGCGTGTCCGCGACGGTGAACTACGCCACGGAGAAGGCCAAGGTG
>NZ_JADBGC010000031.1:0-112560 GCF_014892245.1 Microbispora sitophila
AGACCTTCAACCAGTACTGGAGCGTCCGGCAGCAGAAGAGGACCGGCGGCACCATCACCGTCGGCAACCACTTCGACGCCTGGGCCCGTTACGGGATGAACCTGGGCAGCCACGACTACCAGATCCTCGCCACCGAGGGCTACCAGAGCAGCGGAAACTCCAACATCACCATCGGCGGCACGACCGATCCTTCGCCCTCGGCCTCGCCCTCCCCCCGCCCCTCGCCCTCGGTCTCGCCCTCCTCGCCGGGAGGCACCGGCGCGTGCCGCGTCTCCTACTCGAAGAACGAGTGGAGCAACGGTTTCACCGCCGACGTGACCATCACCAACACCGGCAGCGGCACGATCAACGGCTGGACGCTGGCTTGGTCCTTCTCCGGCGGCCAGCAGATCACCAACTCCTGGAACGCCACGGTGAGCCAGAGCGGCTCGTCGGTGACCGCGCGCAACGTGTCCTACAACGGCTCACTGGCCCCCGGCGCCACCACCTCGTTCGGCTTCCAGGGCACCTACTCCGGCAGCAACCCCAACCCCTCGGCCTTCAGCCTCAACGGCTCGGCCTGCACCACCGGCTGACCGGCACGACCATACGTCACGGCGCGGCGACGCGCGAGCGGGGAGCGGGCGCCCTCGGGCCCCGCTCCCTTGGCCGCACGGGCCCGCGCCCGCTCCCGCCCACCGCACGCGGACGGGAACCGGCACAATGCGCGAGGCTGAATGCCGGTAGAGCCCCGTAGCCCTCCCTTGCCGCGCAACGCGCGCCGGCGACGTTCGTTCTATCTGCTCGGGTACGAGGCCGGCCTGGCGGAGTAGACCATACAAATCATTCTCGTCCCAGAACTCCGCTATTCGTCCGTCCTGAATGCGGTAGGACTTGAGGCTCGTCATCGTGAGATCGCGCGGTGCGGTAGTTGGAAAGTCCCGGCGTGACCTATCCGATGTTTCCCGCGTTGACGTTTCCTGTAATTCGCGTTGAGAACAAAGTGTATGTGCTGATTTTAGCTGTTCATGGGAATCGTCGCGAACAGGTCAGGGCACCTCACGGATGTGACATCGCTCCGCCACCTCCGTGAATGCCTTGGCGAACTCGATGAGTTGGAGCGCAGCATCAAGCACGGCATCGACAGCATGTGCGGCAAGCTGTATCGGGCCATCGACTGGCAGCGGCGATTCGAGGCCGACGTGTCGCACGAGCTGCGCACTCCGATCGCGGGACTGCGGGCACAGCTGGAGGAGGCGCGGCTGCATCCCAGCGAAATC
This sequence comes from Microbispora sitophila, assembly GCF_014892245.1. Lineage (NCBI taxonomy): Bacteria > Bacillati > Actinomycetota > Actinomycetes > Streptosporangiales > Streptosporangiaceae > Microbispora > Microbispora sitophila. The sequence continues at coordinate 1,260 of NZ_JADBGC010000031.1, forward strand.
GACGTGGACGACCTGCTCGAACGGGCGCTCAACGACGTGGAACGGCTGCAGGCGCTGGTCGAGGACCTCTACCTGCTGGCCCAGCTTCAGGCCGCCGCGCAGCCGGCTGAGCCGGCCCTGCTGGACCTCGGGGATCTCGTACAGAGCGAACTGACCCGGCGCACCGACAGGGTCGACGTGAAGGTGCAGGCCGTCCCCGGGGTTCTGGTACGAGGTCTGGACGCGCGGCTCCGGCGAATGCTCTCCGAACTGCTCGACAACGCACAGCGGCACGCCAAGACAGTCGTCTTCGTCCAGGTCCGGCGCACGGCCGACACCGCGGAGCTCGTCGTGGCCGATGACGGCGACGGAATAGGGAAAGAGGATCGGGAGCGGATCTTCGACCGCTTCACCCGCCTCGATGCCGCCCGCTCCCGCGACCGCGGTGGGACCGGGCTCGGCCTGGCCATCGTGCGGAACATCGTGTACGGCCACGAGGGCGAGGTGCACGTGGAGCAGTCATCGGCCGGCGGTGCGGCCTTCGTCGTCCGGCTCCCATTGGCCTGACCGATCCCTCGACGAACTCACGCACCGCAATTCGGCAGACGACTGTTTCGCGTCTGCATATTCAGAACGCGCCTGCATATTCAGAAGATGTGCACGTGGCCTCCGGTGATTTCCGCGATGCGAATGGCCGCCCGAAAGAGTTGCGCGCGGTGTAGCAGGTCGATGAGGTATGGCACCGGAAGGCGGCGGCCGTTGACGTCATAGTCGACGCGGGACTTATCGGGGATGGTCTCGGCCCAATGCGCTTCGAGCCTGTCCAGTTCGGCCGTGAGGTCGAGCAGGTCGTCGTGCGCGATCAGAAGTTCATCGCCGGCCACGCGCGAGAGGAAGGGGAGGCCGAGTTCGCGGGCGGGGGCGGCCCAGTGATGGCCGAGTGCCGTTCCGCTGCCGAGCGGGGCGTCGAACAGCTCCGGGCTGTGGCCGTTCGCGTCAGGAGGCCCGTACGCGTACACGTCGTAGGACATGTGATCAAGGCTATGTGGCCGTCGATGCTGCGCATCCTCGGCATCTGTGCGCTGCTCGGCATCGGCACGGTGTTCCTGCCCTGGTGACGTCCACAGACCGATCAGGCAACCGTAGGCGGCGATCGCGCATGCCCGACCTGTACGGCATCGCCGCGACGGAGCGTCGGGATTCCTGCCGCCGCCACAGTGTCACCAGCACGCCCCCGGCTCGCGTACTGCAAGCACAGAGCTGGACCGGCTCGAGCAGGCGGCCAGACGTCGCATGGCCGGACGCCCGCGGGACCGCTCAAGAAGTAGCGGGATGGTCGACCGAACGGGAGACCTGCTCGCGGGCTCGCACGTCGGCGAGCGTCGCCTCCAGTTCGCGGGTCACCGCCTCATAGCCGGGGCCGCCGAGCACCAGACGCCGGGGCGTCTCCTCGCTGTTGACCGCCGCGACCACCGCTCGTGCGCCACGGATCGGGTCTCCCGGTTGCTTGCCGTCCTGCTCGATCATCGTCGCGCGTACGGCGTCGAGCATCGGCCGGTAGTCCTCGATCGTCTCGGTGATGGGCTCGCCGTCGAAGTGGGCGTAGGCGCGGGTGCGGAAGGCTCCGGGCTCGACGGCCAGCACCTTGATGCCCAGCGGTTCCACCTCCTGCCGCAGCACGCTGGTCAGGCCTTCGACGGCGTGCTTGGCGGCGGTGTAGAAGCCGAAGCCGAGTGTCCCCACCAGCCCGGCGACGGAGGAGATGTTGACGATGCAGCCGCTGCGGCGGGCTCGCATGCCGGGCAGCACGGCGCGGGTGACCGTCAGGACGGAGAAGAAGTTGAGCTCGAACGTCTGCCTGACCGCGGCCTCGTCCATGCCTTCGATGGAGCCGTACCAGCCGCGCCCGGCGTTGTTGACCAGCACGTCGATGCCGCCGAAGTGTCGTTCCGCGGTCGCGACGGCCTGGCGGACCTGGTCGGCGTCGGTCACGTCCAGCTGCAGGACGAGCGTTCTGTCACCGTGCCGCTCGGCCCATTCGCGCAGTTCCTGCGGGCGGCGTGCGGTCAGCACGACCCGGTCCCCGTGGTCGAGTGCGGCGTCGGCGAAGGCCGCGCCGAATCCGCCGGGCGTTCCTCCGGTGATGAACCAGGTCTTCATGAATCTCCTTCGTGATCGCTGCTTCTCTGGGCATGCCGAATGGAGGTGTCGTCGCACCCCGGGTTACTGCTAAAACGAAAGCTACTGACTTCGATATTAGCAGCCACTGGAGAGGGGGCGACCCGTGCCCGGCCCACCAGGCAGGAAGATTGCGAATGCCCGTTGTCGACCACGATCGAGCACATCGGCGAGTGGTGGACGCTGCTCATCCTGCGTGACGCCTTCGACGGCTACAGCCGCTTCGACCAGTTCCAGGAGAACCTGGGCATCTCCTCCAGCAGGCTCAAGACCCTGGTCGCCGACGGCATCCTGGAGCGGCGCCGGTACCAGAGCAATCCGGCGCGTCACGAGTACGTGCTGGCCGAGCTGGGCCGCTCGAAGCCGGGGAGCAGTCCGAGGAGCGCGGCGTCGGAGACGTCGGTCGTCCTCCGCCGATGCTGGTCGACGTCAGTCGTCATGGTCGTTCCTTGTGTCGTCGGATCGGACGCGGTGTCGTTCGCCGATCGTGGGCGCGCGTCCGTCACCGTGCCACGAGACGGCGTGGCACGGCTTGGTGTTCTTGGATGGGGCTTCTTCGCGTCGAACGTCGTGCGGCTGAGCTGTCAGGGCTGCGCGTTCGCCTGATCGGGGCCGGCGAAGAGCGTGAAGAACAGCTCTGCGGCCTCGGTGGATCCCTCCAGTGAGAGGTCGCCGGACTCCAGGAAGTCTCCCACCGTGGGGGTGCTGAAGATCAGCTCCCAGTACGCCTGCACTGTCGCTCGCAGCTCGACGTCGACGGCTATACCACGGCTCCGGGCTACGTCGATGTGATCGCTTGCTACTACCTCGAAAGACTCGCCGTTCATCACGAGCCGCACCGACAGTGTGCGTCCGCCGAGGCGAGCCGGGACGTACAGGGCTTTCAGAAGAAGGGCGAAGGAGCTGACGCTCCGCTGGGCGCCTGCGTGTGGCTCGATGGAGGCGCCCCAGCGCGACAGTGCGATGATCGTCGGCTCGAGGTCGCGGCCGCGAGGAGTCAGCTCGTAGACCTTCGCGCGCACTGGCGGACCCAGTTCGGTGTGCTTCAGAACGCCTGCCTCCTCCAGGTCCCTCAGCCGTTGGCTCAGCACGTTCTGGCTGATGCCCACCAACCCCTCACGAAGATCGGTGAACCGCTTCGGGCCGAACATCAGCTCACGAACGACCAGCAAGGCCCAACGTTCTCCCACGATGTCCAACGCAAGTGCCGCACCGCAGGCGTCGGAATAGCTGCGCTCTGTCATATGCCCCTCATGCGATGCAACCGGTGCGTCACCGTTGATGTGCGGTCATCCGGACAGTGTCCGGAGGGCTCCGGCCGCACCCGTCGTGCGGCCGGCGTCCATCCCGGTCACCGCTCACTCGAACGAGATGTCGCTCAGGTCGAGGCGGATCGGCGTCCATGACCGATCCGGGGTGCCGTTCTCCTGCCGGATGAAGATCTCGCGAGTCGTCGCCACGATGATGCCATCGACCTCGGTGTGCCCGGAGACGTAGTGCGCCGTCGGGGAGTACCCGTTGACCACCGGCTGGTAGTCCATCCGGCGCAGCAGGCCCTTGTCGTCGAAGTAGTACTTCTGCGTCTCGTTGTGCGTGTCGATGTTCTTCGGGAACGTGATGCTCAGTCCACGCCAGGCCTCCCCGTTCTCCACCCATGGCTCGATTTCCTCGGCGATGGTTCCGGGCCAGGTGAAGAGGAACGGCTCGGGCAGATAGAAGTGGGTCGCGTAGCTCCGGAAGTAGGCGATCTGCGCCAGGCTCCACTTGGTGTCCGGGGTGTAGCCCTCGAAGGTGTCCCGGGGGTTCCTGAGAGTGTCGAGCACCGTGCCGTCCGCCGAGGTCACGGTGACGAGGCGCTTGTCCTGGTCGAACTCGACCGTGCGGCCGGTGGCGCGGCTGCGCTGGGTGATCTTCTGCGCGTGCAGGTCGGCGACGGTCTCCTCGACGCCGGCGAAGTCCGCATGACCCTTGAACTCCCAGAACGGCCCCTGGTAGTCGACGTCCAGCTTGATCGTCGACACGGTGTCGTACCGCTCGGCTCCACCGTAGGCATCGATGATCTTGGCAAGCAGTTCGGTCATGGTTACTCCTTGTTTCGTAGTGGTTGGTCCTGAATTAGGACCACGCGGGGGTAGCAAGGTGCCCGGTGCGGTTTATTCCCGCGTGCTCAGGCTTTCGAGGCGCGGATGGGGTTGGCGAACGCGGTCCGCTGCCTGGATCGTGGCCCATGCACGAGCGGCTGCGGTGTCGACGGCCTTCAGCTCGCCAGGAGCTCGGCGAGGGAGCGAGGATGGGCGAGGTGGGGGAAGTGGCCGCTGCCTGGCAGGACGGTGATGGTGACGCCAGGGGCGGCTGATTCGAGCCACTCGCGGTACGGCGGAGGTGGCACCGCGCCGGTCACATAGTGGTAGGAGCTGATCGACTGCAGGTCCCGGGTGCGCTCGGTCTTGAGCTCATCGGCGGTTCGGGTGAGAACCTCGTTCCAGTAGCCGAGCATGAGGTGCCGGCCGGGTGGCCTCGACGAGTTGACGAGCTCTTGGGCCTCCGGCGGCAGCAGCTCGATGTGCATGCCTTGGAGCATGTGGTCCCAGACCTCGCCGTACGCGGGACTGCGCAGGACGGGCTCCAGTTTCCGGAGGAGATCGCCGAAAGGGCCGACCAGGAGTGGCTGGTCGACGTTGACGACCGCCTCGACCGGGTACTTGCCAGCGAAAGCCGTCGCCAGGACACCACCGATGGAGTGGCCGACGACGACCGGATCCGCGCCGAGCTCGGCCTCGACGAGCGCGGTGTGGACGAGATCAGCCACCTCTCTGAGATCGTAGGACTTCGCATCAGGTGAGTCGCCGTGGCCGGGGAGGTCGAACGCGATCGCCCGGCGGTGCGGGTCGACGTGTGCGAGCTCGCTGAGGACAGGTCTCCATTGCCGCCGGTCGAAGCCGAGGCCGTGCAGGAACACCAAGGGAGGCCGGTTGTCGGTGACCCCGTGGCTGTCGGCAGCAAGCTGTCCGAAGCGGCGGGGGGCGGTCACAGGCACAGTTTGTCCTTTCGGTCGAGAAGCCGTCGCGGGAGCAGCCAGGGCATCGGCGGCCCGGCGTTCATGACGGAATGTCGAGCCGGCTCACTGCCTTGCAGATCGAGTGCGCGTGAAGAGGGGAACGGCAACGCACGCCGCGTCGCAACATTTCGATCTCGGCTTCGCGGACGATCTTGACGGTTTCCGTGGAACGCCCGGCGCCAGATGGCGGGCGGCAGCTTGGCGTAACCGCCCCCGAACTGCTGACGGCGCCGGGCATGACCTGCCTCTACGGGGCCTGCATGGGCCGGCGTGTGGTGAAGGGGTGGACCGCGCTGAGGTGATCCACAGGAGCAAGAGTGATCACGATACTCCCCACATAGTGACGTGGCTCAGGAAGGCTTGTCGCCGGTGGTCCGGTCGAGCAGGTGCTCACGTACCGCTGTGAGAATCTCCTCGGACACCGCGTGTCCGCTGGTGGCCCTGGCGATCGTGAGTGCGCCGACCATCGCCGCGAGTTCGACCAGGACCTCGCGTTTGCGCGCGTCCGCGTCCTCTGGACGGTCGCCGAGCCGGGCCAGGCTGTCCAGCGACTTCGTGAGACCTTCGCCAAAACTCTCGCGTAGCGGGCTGTCCGGTGCGGACCGGGCGACGTCGGCACTGAACGCCGCTATCGCGCAACCGTGGCCGGGGTCGTCCCGGTTGTGCTCGGACAGGTACTCCACCACGTACTTCGCGCGCGCGTCGGCCTTGTCCTTTCCGGCCTGCAGGAACCCGTTGATGATGGTCTCCTGCTCCTCGAAGGCGGACGAGCACGCGGCCGACACCAGGTCGTCCTTCGACTCGAACTGCCGGTAGAACCCGCCATGCGTGAGCCCGGCCGCGGCCATGACCTCGGGCACGCTGACCTGCGACATCCCGCGCTCGCGGACCAGCCGGGAGGCCGCTTCGACGACCGCTGCCCGGTGCGCCTCGGCCTGTGCCCTGGAAACTCGTCCCATCGACAACTCTCCCCTCGCTCCGGCGCTCACGCCGCCAGGATGCTGAAGATGATGGTCGTCATCTATCTTGTCATACAGTTTAGATGCTCACCATAATCTAACGGGCCCTGTGTTGAGAGAGCCCGTCGATGAGAGGCAGAACGATGTCCGTAACCACTCAGCTGACCGCCCCCAACCTGACGATCAAAGCCGCCAATGGCATCACGTACGCGTACCGCCGCTTCGGCAACACCGATCGCGCAGTGCCGCCGCTGCTGTTCCTGCAGCACTTCCGCGGCAACCTCGACAACTGGCACCCCGTCCTGGTGGACGCGATCGCGTCCGAGCGCGAAGTCATCCTGCTGGACAACGCCGGTGTGGGTGGCTCAACCGGCACCACGCCGCGCACGGTCTCAGCGATGGCGCATGACGCACTGGCGTTCGTCGACGCCGCTGGAATCACGCGCGCCGACGTTCTCGGGTTCTCCCTCGGCGGCTTCGTGGCGCAGGAGCTGACCCTGATCCGCCGGCAACTCGTGCGCCGGCTGGTGCTCGCCGGAACCGGACCGCAGGGCGGGCGTGGCATGCACGGCTTCCCCACGGAGCAGGTCTACGAGTCGGCCCTTCGTGATGAGCCGACGGGAGAGGACCTGCTGAGCCTGTTCTTCGAGCCCACGCCTTCCAGCCTCGCGAAGGGCGAGGAATTCCTCCAGGCCATCTTCAGCCGCGAGGCCGACCGCGATCAGCCGGTGAGTCTGGCGGCCCGGGATGCTCAGCTCGACGCCATCACGGCATGGGGAATCCCTGACGCGAGCCGACTGAACCGGCTGGCGGGGATCACACAGCCAACCCTCGTCGCCAACGGCGATCACGACGTGATGGTGCCGACCTCGAACTCCGCCCTGCTCGTCGAGCACCTGCCGAATGCGCGGCTTTCGCTCTACCCGGGCGCCGGACACGGCTTCCTGTTCCAGTGCCCGGCCGAGTTCGCCGACGAAGTCAACCTCTTCCTCGGCTGACAGTGATGATGGAGGTGAGTGCGTCCCGGCAGGGTCTGACCCATCGGCTGACTGACCTCGGGTCCTCAACGCGATCTGTCGGCCCTGGCCGGGAAGCGCTCACCTGCACTCACCGGACGCCGCACCTGTGACTTCATAGGAGCCTGGCCAGAGGCCCCATCACTGTCTTGTCCGCGCTGCCCCGGCGTCTACGGATCCGGGCTCACCCGCCTGCCGCAGGCCGAGCACATCGACGTCGCCGGAGCGGGCTCAGGAGAAACGCTCGACGGTCACGGGGATCGGTCCCGCGTGGCGCATCGCCGTCGTCAACCGCCGCAACAGCGGCCCGAGAGCCTGACCGGACGCGGTCCCCAGATGAGCCGTGAGGTCGAGGCAGCAGGCGACACCGGGCCCGATCCGGCGTACCTCCCACGTGAAGACGTCCGGGTCCGTTCGCAGTGCACCCCTGCCGATGATCCGGGTCCTCGGGTCTCCGGCCTCCCCGGCGAGCGCTACAACGTCCGAGAGGCGGGACAGGTGCGGCTCACCGGCGAACAGGACGCGGTAGATCCTCGTGTCGCGGAATCCGTCGGAGACCCGCGGCGGGCTGAGGCGCAGGGGAGGCGAGTCCGGCAGAGGCCGGTGGTCCCGGAAAAGGGCCCGCAACCGCGGCTCCCCGGGCAGTTCGCCCCCGCCGAGACCGCGATACGCGGCCGCGGCCTCGGGGCGGCTCACCGCGCGGGCCCGGGCGCGCAGGCCGGGATCCTCGCGCATCGCGCGCCCGAAGGCCGCCGAACTCCACCAGGCGCCGTCGGCCGCGGTCCATCCGGCGGTGTCCAGGCCGACCGTCCTGAAGTCGCCGGTGAGCGTGAACTCCTCGACGACGACTCCCTCGGCCGGGGCTCCGTCCGCGCCGGCCGCGGCCATGATCAGGTAGTAGTCGAGAGCCGCCTGCGATTCGGGCGCGCCGCTGACGGCCGCCCGCCCGCGCCCGCGTATGTCGCTGGTCATGGCCCGCACCCTACTGACCTTCGATCGTCCATACGCGGGCGGACGGCCCGCCCAGTGCTTCGCCGAAACTGTGCCCGTGAGGGAGCGGGGCGGGATCAGTGCGGCATGGTGCTCATGCCCGAGCCGGTGCCCATGCTCATGCCGCCCATGTCGTGGCCGGGAACGTTCCCGTTCGCGTCGGCCACCATGAACACCCCGGCCATCCCCATGTCCGAGTGGCTCTGGACGTGGCAGTGGTACATCCAGGCCCCGGGGCCGACGCGCTCCCCGGCGATCACCTGGAAGCCGAACGACTCGGCCGGCCCTGTGATCTTGGTGTCGATGATCCGGGTCTGGTCCTGCGGGTTGTCCAGCATGCCGGTGCGGTTGTCGGCCCACCGGTGGCCGTGGAGGTGCCACGTGTGGAAGAAGTCCCCATGGGTGACCACGATGAACTCCACGCGCTCGCCGATCTTCGCCATGAAGTGCGGAGCCTCGCCGGCCTTGGCGTTGTTGACCGTCATGTCGTTGAAGAAGACGACGAACTGCTTGTCCGGCAGGATGTCGCCCTTCCGGCGGACCACCAGCGCGCCGTAGAGCCCTCTCTTGATGCCGCCGGTGCCGTGGTCGGTCCCGACGACGTGGTCGTGGTAGTGCCAGTAACCGGCGCTGCCGGGCTCGATGGTGCCTCCCGGGCGGCGGCCCGGTGCGTGGGTGCGCCAGACGTAGGTGCGCCGGCCTCCCGGCTCCACCACGCTGTCGCTCATTCTCGTGCCGTCGCTGGTGATCTCGTAGTCCACGCCGTGCACGTGCAGGCTGGCGGTGACGTCGGTGTTGTTGACCAGTTCGATCTCGAGGGTCTCGCCTTCGACCATCTCGATGAGCGGGCCGGGGATCGTGGCCTTGCCGGGCTCCAGGCCGTATCCCAGCAGATTGTTCGGCAACTTCTCCGCGTAGAGGGTCATGCGGCGGACGTCGCCTTTGTCGGGCTTGCCCGTGACCTTGTCGGACGGCGCCGCGTTGGCCTGGCCCGCCCCGACCAGCGGTGCGAACGCGGCGGCCGTCGCGGCCGTGGTGAAGGCGCGCCGGGAGAACAGGCCTCGCATCGTACCCCTGCCTACCTCGGTCATGGTTCCCCAATCCGGTCATGACGCCTCACTGCCGTGAGGCGAACGGCATCTGTTCGTGGCGCCGGCCCGGGGACCGGCCTGGACGGCGTGACGTCTCGATGCGGCCCCCGAAGTGGGGCGCGTTCCGGCCGTTGGGTGACGGTGGGGACCGGTCAGCGAGGCTTTCCACGCCGTAGAAGAAGCTTTCGATGGAAGTAGGCGATAGTTCCGCCAAAAAGTCAAGAAGTCAGAGTGTAAGCAAGGAAACTTTGTCACAGCACTGGATGAAGTGCGGTGAGGCTGCTACGTTGAGCCCAAACCGCCCACTTGACGCCACTGGACTTCCGCAGTCCGCTGCGTCTCCCGGGCATCACCAGGCCCTCGTCCACCCGCCCGCCCACGCAACCATCCGCGACTCTCCGAAAGGCTCAGCGGTGCTTCGGCGACACCCCCCACGGCCGACATCCGCCCTGCACGGCCCGCCCTCCCACGCCCCGGCGGACCTGCGGCTCAGACATGCCGGACCACGCCCCGGCGGCGTCGCCGCCGGGCGTCCCCGGCATCGCGGCGTCCCGGCCTGAGGCCGGGAAGACCCCCTCGTTACGGTCGCCGTCCCGACGGACGGCCGGCGACCGCTGGACGCGATCAGTCTCCGGCGCCCGCGACGACGGGCTCCGCGGCGATCGTCCGCCGACAGCGCGACGTACGGCGATGCCGCGCGCCCCGCGCCGGCCCGGACCGCCCTGACCGCGTGGCCACGACGCCGGGGTCAGGGACCCATTCGCAAGCGAGAGGAGAAGGAGACCGGCAAAACCCTCATGTCTTCCGGCATCTGCGTGCCCGGTCGCCGCCACGGCTGACCGAACGACCTCCGCAAGGTGCTGATCCAACCCCCCGACCTGAAGGAGCGAACGATGGGTCGCAGAGACCTGCTCGTACACCCTCGGCCACCCGCCTGGCGCCGTGCTCTGATCACGGCGTCGAGCGCCGCGCTGACGCTGGGACTGGCGACGGCCCCCGCCGTGCAGGCGCAGGCCGCACCGGCCCTCCCCGCCGCGCAGCTGCAGGCGCAGGCCAAGCCCAACCCTCCCGAGCCGGATACCGGTAAGCCAGATAAATCCGATAAGCCGGTCAGCGTGCTCGTGTTCCACGGTCCCGCCAAGGACCAGAGCGACCCGGTCGAGAAGGCCGCGGAGTCGATCAAGAACCTGGGCAAGGACAACGGATTCTCCGTCGAGGTGTCCGAGGACCCGGCGGTCTTCACCTCCAGCAACCTGGCGCGCTATCGCGGCGTGGTCTTCCTGGCCGCCAAGGGCGTGACGCTGAACGCGGCCCAGGAGGCCGCCTTCCAGGCGTACATCCGGGCCGGCGGCGGGTTCGTCGGCGTCCACGACGCCGTACGCGCCCAGCCGGACTCGTCCTGGTTCACCGAACTGGTCGGCACCCGCCCCGCCGGCAGCCTGCCCCCGGCCGAGAAGGTCGTGGAGATCACGGCGAACGGGGACAACCCGCCGAACGAGACCAAAGAGAAGCTGGTCGACGGGAACAACAACAGCAAGTGGCTGACGTTCAACCCGACCGGCTGGGTCTCGGTGAAGCTGGAGCAGCCGAAGGCGATCGCCCACTACGCGCTGACCTCGGCCAACGACTTCCCCGGCCGCGATCCCAGGGACTGGACGCTGCAGGGCTCCCAGGACGGGAAGAGCTGGACGGACCTGGACAAGCGGACGGGGGAGACCTTCCCCTCGCGGTTCCAGACCAAGGAATACAAGTTCACCAACACCACTGCGTACGCGTACTACCGGCTGAACATCACCGCGAACAGCGGTGAGCCCCTCGTCCAGCTGGCCGAGCTGCGGCTGTTCGGTCCCGACGCCGGGCCGCCGCCGGACAGTCAGGTGCAGAAGGCCACGGTGGACTTCACCGACCGTCAGCACCCGGCGAACAAGGGTCTCCCGTTCAACACCACGCGGTCCGACAAGTGGATGAACTGGAGCCCGAGCCCCCTGGGCAAGGTCCAGACGGTCGCGCAGGTCGAGGAGTGGACCTACAAGGCGGGCCTGAACGGCAACGGCGCGTTCCACCCGATCTCGTGGTGCCGTGACTACGACGGCGGCCGGTCGTTCTACACCGGCATGGGCGGCACCGAGGAGAGCTACACCAAGGACGAGCAGTTCAAGAGCCACCTCGGCGGCGCGATCAAGTGGGCGGCCGGCCTGGTCCGCGGCGACTGCCAGGCGACCATCGCGTCGAACTACAAGACCGAGCGGCTGACCGCGCAGAACCAGTCGGGCCAGCTCGACCAGATCGGCGAGCCGCACGGCCTGACCGTCGCGCCCGACGGCAAGGTCTTCTACGTCGGCAAGGCGGCCTGCCCCACCGGCCCGATCGTCGACTGGAACAACCCGAAGGTCGGCCTCGGCTGTGGCACGATCCACCAGTGGGACCCGAAGACCAAGCAGGTCAAGCTCCTCACCACTCTCGCCGTCATGGGCAACCGCGGCAGCGGCGACGAGCTGGTGAAGAACGAAGAGGGTCTCCTCGGCATCGTGCCCGACCCCAAGTTCCAGCAGAACGGCTGGCTGTACGTCTACTGGATGCCGCACGAGTCGATCGACAGGGACAAGCGGATCGGCAAGCGGACGATCTCCCGGTTCACGTACGACTCCGCCACCCAGACGATCGACCAGAAGACCCGCAAGGACCTGCTGCAGTGGGACACCCAGATCCACAGCTGCTGCCACGCGGGTGGCGGCATGGCCTTCGACAAGGAAGGCAACCTGTACGTCGGTTCCGGTGACAGCAACTCCTCCGGCGGCTCGAGCGGCTACTCCGGGAACAACTGGACCCAGGACTACAAGGGCACCTCGTTCCAGGACGCCCGCCGCACCGCCGGCAACACCAACGACCTGAACGGCAAGATCATCCGTATCCACCCGGAGGCCGACGGGACGTACACGATCCCGAAGGGCAACCTGTTCACGGGTAAGGAAGAGGGCGGCGGCAAGACCCGCCCGGAGATCTACGTGATGGGTGTTCGCAACATCGCGCGGATCCAGTGGGACAACGTGAACGACTGGCTGACCGCTGGATGGGTCGGTCCGGACGCCGGTTCCCCGAGCGAGACCTGGGGTCCGGCGAAGTACGAGACCGCGACGATCCTCACGTCCGCCGGCAACCAGGGCTGGCCGTACTGCATGGGCAACAAGCAGCCCTACCGTGACCGCAGCAACGTCGACGCCAACCAGCCCGCCGACTGGTACAACTGCGACAACCTGAAGAACACCTCGCCGCGCAACACCGGTCTGGTCGACATCCCGCCGGCCCGCGACAACATGATCTGGTACTCGCCGCAGGGCGGCGGCCCGGTCTACCCGAAGCGGACCGACGGCAGCGGCCTGCCGACCTACAAGCTGGGCGAGGAGACCCTCACCCAGCCCTACCTCTCCGGCGGCGGCCAGGCGGTCATGTCCGGGCCGACCTACCACCGCTCCGAGGTCGACACCAACAGCGGTGTCGCGTGGCCGGCGTACTGGGACAACAAGTGGTTCATCGGTGACGAGTCCAACGCGAACAACCGGGTCGCCGTCACCGTCGACCCGAAGGGCGTCAAGGACGCGAAGCCGCCGGTCTTCGCCGAGGACCTGCGCTCCATCATCCAGCCCGGCGGCGGCGCCACCCAGCTCCAGTCGTGGATGGACGCGAAGTTCGGCCCGGACGGCGCGCTGTACATGCTGGACTACGCCGGTGGCTTCTTCAGCCTGCACCCCAACCAGAAGCTGATCCGCATCACCTACCAGGGCGGTCCGGCGACGCCGAACCCGAGCCTGGCCACGGTGCGGCCGGAGCGGCAGAGCACGCCGAAGACGGTGGTGTTCTCCAGCGCCAGGGCCGGCGGCGTGAAGTGGGAGTGGGACTTCGGCGACGGCAGCAAGCCCTCGACCGAGGCCGACCCGACGCACACCTACAAGGACTTCGGCACCTACAAGGCCAAGCTGAAGGTCACCTACGCCGACGGTGAGGTGGCGACCGGCGAGGTCACCGTCGTGATCGGCTGCCCGGCGCCCGACGCCCGGCCGACGGTCCGGCTGCTCGACACCGACACCGGCGTGGCCAACCGCGTCGTCGCCGGCGGCTGCACGATCAACGACCTGATCGACGACGAGCGCACGTGGTCGAACCACGGCGAGTTCGTCAGCCACGTCAACGACCAGGTGAACGAGTTCCGCAAGGCCGGTGTCATCGACAACCGCGAGGCCACCACGCTGAGCAAGGCGGCGGCGCAGTCCGACATCGGCAAGACGAACGGCTACGAGACCATCTTCGACGGGACCCCCGCGTCCCTGCAGGGCTGGTCACAGGCTCCGTCCGGCCAGTTCAACCTGCAGCAGGACGGCACCCTCCGCACCTCCGGCGGGCTGGGCATGCTGTGGTACTCCGACAAGGCGTACGCCGACTTCTCGCTGCGGCTGCAGTTCCGTGACGTCGCGCCGGGCACGGCCCGTGCCAACACCGGTGTGTTCGTCCGGTTCCCCGACCCGCGGACCCCGCTGGACCAGCGTCCGGCCGGGAGCTGCGGCACGGTCGGATCGGCCCGCACGTCGCAGGCGTGGGTCGCGATCTACTGCGGTCACGAGATCCAGATCTACGACGGTGAGACGGGTGAGCCGCAGAAGACGGGCTCTATCTACAACTTCCAGCCGAACACGCTGGACAAGGCGGGGGCGACTCCGAAGGGCCAGTGGAACGACTACGAGGTCCGGGTGGTCGGGCAGCACTACACGATCATCCGCAACGGCGTCGTGATCAACGAGTTCGACAACACCCCGGGCAAGTCGTCGTCCCGTGCCGGCGACCCCGCCACGGACCTGCGTCAGTTCGTCAGCGGGTTCATCGGGCTGCAGAACCACAGCAACACCGACCTGGCGGAGTTCCGCAACATCCGGGTGCGGGAGCTCTGACCCGGTAGCCGGGCGGGGGAGACCCCGCCCGGCTATCCCCCATGACCCTGGCGGGCGACGCCGTTCGCCCGCCCACATGCACGTTCTGTGAGGTGCGACCTCAGATGCAGTTATTGACAGGGAAGCTACGGACGGCGCTACGCGCCGCCGTGGCCGTGGTGCTGCTGTGCGTGGCGCTTCCGGCGCTGTGGCTGTCGCCGGCCAAGGCCGCCGCGCCGAAGCCCGAAGCGCGGCAACAGCTCAGCCAGGCGGCGGCGCAGGTGCTCACCTGGACCGCCGACAACAGCATGACCGCGTACAAGGACGTGCCGACCACGGCGGTCGCGGGACCCGCGACGATCGTCTTCGAGAACAGCATGGCGACCGGCAGCACGTTCGGAATGACGCACACGCTGACCTTCGACACGTCGACGCCCGGATACAACCACGACGTCAACGTCAACATCATCGCGAGTCCGTACGACGCGGACGGCGGCCGGCATGAGGTCCAGGTGAACCTCACCCCCGGCAAGTACCGGTTCTTCTGCGCGATCCCCGGCCACCAGATGGTCGGCGAGCTCGTGGTCACCCCCGGTGGCCCCACCGACACGACCGCGCCGCAGGTGTCCGCCAACGTGTCGGGCGAGAAGGACTCCGGCGGCAACTACGTCGGCTCCGCGACGGTGACCATCTCGGCGAGCGACAGCGAGTCGGGCGTGGACAGGGTGGAGTACGCGCTGGACTCCGGGGCGTTCACCACCTACTCGGCACCGGTGTCGGTGAACCAGGTGGGCTCCCACACCGTGCAGTATCGGGCGACCGACAAGGCGGGCAACGTCTCGGCCGTGGCGTCGGTGTCGTTCACCGTGGTGGCGCCGCCGGCGAAGGACACGACCGCGCCGCAGGTGTCGGCCCAGGTGGCCGGTGAAAAGGACACCAACGGCAACTACGTCGGGTCCGCCACCGTCACGATCTCGGCGAGCGACAGCGAGTCGGGCGTGGACACGGTCGAGTACTCCCTCGACTCGCAGCCGTTCGCGGTCTACTCGAAGGCGCTGACGGTCGACCAGCCGGGTGCGCACCGGGTGAGCTACCGGGCGACCGACAAGGCGGGGAACACCTCGGCGGTGGCGTCGGTGACGTTCACCGTGGTGGTGCCGCCGGCCAAGGACACCACGGCCCCGCAGGTGTCGGCCAACGTGTCGGGTACGAAGGACGCCGACGGCAACTACGTCGGTTCGGCCACGGTGACCGTCTCGGCGACCGACACGGAGTCGGGCGTCGACAAGGTCGAGTACGCGCTGGACGGCGCGGCGTTCGCGGCTTACACAGCTCCGGTCTCGGTGAACAAGACCGGGTCGCACACGGTGCAGTATCGGGCGACCGACAAGGCGGGCAACGTCTCGCCGGTCGGGTCGGTGACCTTCAAGGTCGTCGCGCCGCCGGCGAAGGACACGACCGCGCCGCAGGTGTCGGCGCAGGTGTCCGGTGACAAGGACACCAACGGCAACTACGTCGGCTCGGCCACGGTGACCATCTCGGCGACCGACAGCGAGTCGGGCGTCGACACGGTCGAGTACTCCCTCGACGGGCAGCCGTTCGGCCTGTACTCCGCGCCGGTGGCGGTCAAGCAGCCGGGCGCGCACACCGTGAGCTACCGGGCCACCGACAAGGCCGGGAACGCCTCCGACGTGGCGGCGGTGTCGTTCACGGTCGCCGCGCCGGAGCAGAAGGACACCACGCCTCCGCTGGTGTCGGCGCAGGTGGCCGGTGACAAGGACACCAACGGCAACTACGTGGGCTCCGCGACGGTGACCGTATCGGCGAGCGACAGCGAGTCGGGCGTGGACAGGGTGGAGTACGCGCTGGACGGCGGAGCCTTCGCGACGTACTCGGCTCCGGTGTCGGTGAACACGGCCGGGTCGCACACGGTGCAGTATCGGGCGACCGACAAGGCGGGCAACGTCTCGCCGGTCGGGTCGGTGTCGTTCACCGTGGTGGCGCCGCCGGCGAAGGACACGACCGCGCCGCAGGTGTCGGCCCAGGTGGCCGGTGAAAAGGACACCAACGGCAACTACGTCGGGTCCGCCACCGTCACGATCTCGGCGAGCGACAGCGAGTCGGGCGTGGACACGGTCGAGTACTCCCTCGACTCGCAGCCGTTCGCGGTCTACTCGAAGGCGCTGACGGTCGACCAGCCGGGTGCGCACCGGGTGAGCTACCGGGCGACCGACAAGGCGGGGAACACCTCGGCGGTGGCGTCGGTGACGTTCACCGTGGTGGTGCCGCCGGCCAAGGACACCACGGCCCCGCAGGTGTCGGCCAACGTGTCGGGTACGAAGGACGCCGACGGCAACTACGTCGGTTCGGCCACGGTGACCGTCTCGGCGACCGACACGGAGTCGGGCGTCGACAAGGTCGAGTACGCGCTGGACGGCGCGGCGTTCGCGGCTTACACCGCTCCGGTCTCGGTGAACAAGACCGGGTCGCACACGGTGCAGTATCGGGCGACCGACAAGGCGGGCAACGTCTCGCCGGTCGGGTCGGTGACCTTCAAGGTCGTCGCGCCGGAGCAGAAGGACACCACGGCCCCGCAGGTGTCGGCCCAGCTCGGCGGCAGCATGGACTGGGCGTGGAACTACGTCGGTTCCGCCACGCTCACCATCTCGGCGACCGACAGCGAGTCGGGCGTGGCCACGGTGGAGTACTCCCTGGACGGGCAGCCGTTCGCGCTGTACTCCAAGCCGGTGGCGGTGGGCCAGCCGGGCGCGCACACCGTGAGCTACCGGGCCACCGACAAGGCAGGCAACACCTCCAACGTGGGCACGGCGAAGTTCACCGTCGTCGCTGGCGGGCCGGGCTCTGACTGCACGAAGCCGGGCAAGGGCAAGGGCTGCAAGGACGACTGAGTTCGTTCAGCCGCAGGCGGCCTCGGTCCGGCGACGGGCCGAGGCCGCCGCTTTTCCGTCCGCCGCACCCGTGGTGGCCGGCCGGGCCGCTCGCGATCCGTCACTGCCAGGCGGTGCGTGCGATGTGCACCGGGCGCCGAGCGGTTCCGCGTCCTCGACGGTCATTCGGGCCGGAAGGGGTCGTGCTCGGCGAGGAGCTTGTCGAGCCGGGCCTGGTCCACCCGCTGACGACGCTCGCCTCCTCCTGCCGGTCCCGTACGCACTTGGCGAGCGTGAACGTCGAGGTCACCACGTACATCAGCCCGAGCGCGAGAAAGGACCGCACCCAGGTCGTGACCGGGAGGTAGAGGATGCCGGCCGCCAGGCCCACGAGGGAGATCACGAACGAGAGGACGGCCTGGACGTAGAAGGCCGTTGTCGTCGAGGTTTTCACCGGTTGCGCCATGCTGCCATGGTCTGCGGCGTACGCCTGCCGGGACATGAGCGCCGATACTCAGTTACCGGTGAGTACATGCCTCCGATCAGTGGTCGGGGTTCAGCGCGTTGCCGATGTACATGGCCGCCAGCATGGTGAACAGGAACGCCTGCAGGAACTGGATGAAGATCTCCAGCCCGGTCATCAGGACGGCCATGACCACGCCGAGGAGGCCCACCGGGAACCCGGGCACGGTGGGGTGCTCGACGAGGAACCAGAACCCCACCGCGCTGAAGAACGCCAGCAGCAGGTGCCCCGCGAACATGTTCGCGAACAGCCGTACGGCATGCGTGAACGGCGCGAAGACGAATGTGTGCAGCAGTTCGAGGGGCGCGTAGAACACGAGGGCGAGCGGCTTCGGAAGGCCGGGCGGGAACATCAGGGTCTTGAGGTATCCGCCCACCCCGTGGTGCCGGAAGCCGAGGTAGAGCCTGATCACGTACACGACCAGGGCGAACACCGCCGGGAAGGCGATGTGGGAGTTCACCGGGAACTGCACTCCCGGGATCACGCCGAACAGGTTCCACAGCAGGATCACCGAGAAGAGGCTGAGCAGGAACGGCATCCACCTCTCCGCGTCCGCGCCGAGGAACGGCCGGGCCGCCTGGTCGCGGACGAACAGGTAGCCGTACTCGCCGAGATGCTGCAGGCCGCGCGGGACCAGCGACGGCCGCGCGAACGCGCCCCACGCGAGCGCGCACAGCAGGACCACGCCGACCGCGGCCAGCACCACGGGCTTGGTCAGCCAGTACGGCGCGCCAGGCCAGAGCGGCGGAAAGTCGAACAGTTCGAGGCCGGGAACCGTGAAGTCGTCCCTGGCGAGGCTTGCGGGCATGGGGAATCCCCTCGTCCGGCAGTCCAAAAACTGGGTACGTCGTACTCACTTTGCCGATGCGAGCCTACATACCGGGTACCGTGTACGCAATAGCGCGACGACCTGGGACGATCAACGATGACGGGCCACGAGAACCTGTGGATGCGACCCGAGCGCCCCGCTCGGGGGCCGCGGCCGAGCTTCAGCCGTGCCGCCCTCGCGCAGGCGGCGATCAGGATCGCCGACGCCGAGGGGCTGGAGGCCATCTCCATGCGGCGGCTCGCCGCCGATCTCGGGGCGGGCACGATGTCCCTGTACCGCTACGTGACCGGCAAGGACGAGGTGTTCGACCTCATGATCGACACGGCGGTGAGGGAGTACCTGCCGGAGGACGGACGGCCGCCGGACGACTGGGCCGATGGCCTTCGCCTGCTCGCCTGGCAGGTCCGGCGCACCATGCTCCGCCATCCGTGGCTCGCGCCGCTGGCGGCCGGCCGCCCGCAAACCGGCCCGAACAGCGCGCGTCTGATGGAGACCGCCCTCGGCATGCTCGACGGCCTCGGTCTGAGTATCGATGAGATGCTGACCCTCGTCGGCGCGGTCTTCGCGTACGTGAACGGCTATATCCAGAGCGAGCTGGCCGAGGTAGAGGGGCTCCGGCGGACGGGGCTCACGCTGGCCCAGCGGCTGGCCCGGCACCTGTCCTACATCCAGTCGCTCATCGCGACGGGCGACTATCCGATGCTGGAGCGGATGACGAAGGAGGCCGGGCGGGAGTACACCGCGGCCGACGACCGCTTCGCGTACGGCCTGGACCGGCTGCTCGACGGCATCGCCGCCGGTCTGCCGCCGCGCGGCGGCTGGGAAGGAGCGGCGTCGTCACGGTGACGCCGCCGGCCGGTCTCGCAGGCGGCCAGTCTCGGAGGGCACGGCTCAGTTCGGCGTGATCTCGTGGAGGCGGCAGACCTGCCGCCAGACGCGCGCGTCGAGCGTGCCCGCCCTGTCCTGGAAGTCGGCGACGGGCACGCGGACCGGGCCGGTGAGGTCGAGGAAGCTGTTGTGGCCGGCGTCCGGGTCCCACGTGCGGGTGGGGATCTCCACGTGGTCGGCGCGGTCGCTGCGGTCCTGGCTGGTGATCTTCAGGACCTCGGCGCCGCCCCGGTATGTCCTGAGCACGACACAGGGGCGCACCTTGTGGCCTGGCCCGTCCTCGTAGGGCACGTCGGCCCACCAGATCTCACCCGGGTGCGGACCGGCCTGCGTGGCCGCGCCGCCGCGCACGCCCGCTTCGCCGCCCGTCGCCGGGCGGCCCCCGCTCCGGGCCCCGGTCCCGGAGGCGGTGCCGCGCCTCGTGTGGGGAGCGGCGCCGCCACCGGGCCTGGTGCCCGCCCGCGAGGCCGGGGCACGCCCTCCGGGCCGTGCCGTCCGGCCGGCGCGGCCTGACGGGCGGCCTCCCGACGAGGGGCGCGGCGCGGACCGCCGGCGCGAGGTTCCCGGCAGGCGCCCGGCCATGCCGAGCCCACCGAACACGACCAGCACGGCCACGATCACAACCACCCAGATCATGGCCGACAGCCTACGGCTCCGCGCGCACGACTCCGGCAGGGGAGTCCGCCGCCCCCGCCCGGCGCGCTCGTCTCGCCGATCCTGCCCGCCGCCGGTCGCCGGTCCCGCCGGTCGCCGGTCCTGCCCGTCGCCGCTCCCGCCCGGCCCGCTGGGCTCCGGCGGCCGAGTCCGCGCCGCTCCGCCGCCCGCCCGCACGCGGGCGGGTTGCGGTTGTGGTCAGGAGCGGGCGTCCCAGGCGGCGAGGATGCGCGCCTCCTTCTCCGGGTCGATGCCGTGCTGCATCCGGCCGCCGAAGCTGCGCCGCTCCTCCGGGATGTCCTTCAGCCACTCCCAGGTGTCCCGGACGGTTTCCCGCACCGGCCGGCAGGTGAGACCCGCGGCGATGGCCTTCGCGGAGGAGTGCGTCCACACGCCCTGGTGATCCGCCCCCGGAGCCCACAGCGGAAGCTCGGTCCACATTTCCACGCCCTGGTCCACCAGGAAATTGTCGTCGACCCACACCAGCTCCGCGTCGGAGCCGGTGACCTCCACGCAGTCGTTCAGCCAGCCGCCGTACGTCGCGTTGCCCTGCACCCCGCCCGTCATGTAGCGGCCGGTGGTGCCTCTGGCCGCCTGGTCGAGAGTGAACGCCGCGATGTCCCGGGCGTCGATGAGCTGCATCGGCAGCGCCGGGTTGCCGGGGGCGAGCACCCGCCCGCCTCTGGAGACGCGGGTGAGCCACCAGGGCAGCCGGCCCACGTTCTCGTGGGGGCCGAGGATCAGGCCGGGCTGGATGATCAGGGCGCCGCCGTCGAAGTGCTGCTCGACCGCCCGCTCGCAGCCGGCCTTCAGCACGCCGTAGTCGCCGAACTCGGCGTCCGCGTCTGGCGGACACTCGTGCAGCGGGAAGGTCTCGTCGAGGCCGGACTTCTCGGGCCAGTCCGGGTAGGCGGAGATGCTGGAGATGAACGTGTAGTGCGGAGCGTGCCCCGACAGCGTCCGCACCGACTCCAGCACGACGCGGGGGACGAACCCGCACACGTCGATCACCGCGTCCCACTGCCTGCCGTCGGCGAGCCGCCGCAGGTCGTCGGTGACCTCGCGGTCGCCGCGCACCGCCTCCACGCCGGGCAGGTCCGTCCCGCTCCTGCCCCGGTTGAACGTCGTGACCTCGTGACCGCGCCGCAGCGCCTCCTCCACGATGGCGCGTCCGAGAAACACCGAACCGCCGATTACCAGAATTTGCATACGGTCATCCTTTGCCCGCCCGGGTCGGGCGTCTGCCCCGTTTCACGGTCGGCGGACATGATCCGCTCACAGCGAAGCTCGCCGCTTGCCTCGTCCCGATCCGAGCGAGGCTCAACCGGTGCGCAGTTCGGGCACCGGCGTGAAGCGCTCCTGCTCCAGCACGTGCACCCGCGCCGCGCCGATGTCGAAGTACAGGCCCGTGAGCTCCAGCTTCCCTGCCCGTACGAGGGTGTCCACGAACGGGTGGGTTCGCAGGTTGTCGAGCTGCTGGATCACATTGGTGCGGCAGAGCCGGTCGAGTGGTCCGGCGTCGTCGTCACACGGCTCGGCGGCCACGAACCTCGCCAGGCTCTGCCGCCCGTGCCGCAGCCAGCTGCGCAGCGCGGGCAGGTCGGGAACCTCGCCCAGCAGGGCGGCCATCGCGCCGCAACCCGAGTGCCCGCAGACCGTGATCGTGCGCACGTCGAGGACCTTCACGGCGTACTCGATCGTGGCCGCGACCGAGTCGTCGGCGGGGACGGCGCCGGCGCGCGGCACGAGGTTGCCGATGTTGCGCAGCGTGAACAGGTCGCCGGGACCGCTCGCGGTGATGATGTTCGGCACGATGCGGGAGTCCGCGCAGGTGATGAACAGATGCGACGGCGACTGCTTGCGAGCCATGCGGTGAAGCAGCGGGCGGACCATCGGCGCGGTCCGGCGCTGGAACTCCCGCGTCCCCTCCAGCAGGTCGGGCACGCCCTGCGGCTCGCAGACCACGGGAACGTCGTCGTGGCTCCCGCCGTCCGCGCCGATCACGGCGTAGGACCCTGCGGCGTCCATGGGACGCGGGCGTCGCCGGTAGGCCCAGGGCAGCCACCAGCGGTCGTGCCGGGGCGGGATCCTGGCCGGAAACAGGCGGACGCCGTCGATCGCGGCGGAGTACCACTCGCCGTGCGGCTCGTCCACGTCGATCGCACCGCCGGTGCGTTCGTGCTCAAGCCGCCAGGCGTGCAGCGCCTCGAAGGCGGCGTTGTCCATGAAGTCGAGGTGCAGGTCGAGCTCGACGGCGGCCCCCGTGGGGATGCCGCGCAGCGCCTCGGTCAGCCGGGGCACGCCGAGGAACGTCAGCGACCCGGTGACGACGACGCGCCAGCGCCGCTCGCCCGCCTGCCGTACGTCGACCGAGACCCAGGCCAGGCGGCGCAGGGCGAGCAGCGCGGCCAGCCCGAGGCCGATCGCCACGCCCTCGGCCAGGCCGATCAGCACGACTCCGGCCATCGTCACGAAGTAGACCGGCATCTCGCGGTGACTGCGCAGGTTGCGGACGTGCCCGAGGTTGACCATCTGCACGCCGATGAACAGCAGCAGCGCCGCGAGCGCCTCCAGGGGGATCAGCGCGATCATCCAGGCGAAGGCCGTGGTGAACAGCAGCACCCACACCCCGTGGAGCACCGTGGACCAGCGGCTCCGGGCGCCCGCCCGCGCGTTGGTCGTCGTACGCACGACGACGCCCGCCACGGGAAGGCCGCCCAGCGCGCCGGACACCGCGTTCGCCACGCCCTGCGCGGTCAGCTCACGGTCGAGGTCGGCGCGGGGACCGTCGTGCAGGCGGTTGGACGCCACGCAGGTCAGCAGCGACTCCACTCCGGCGAGGAGGGCGACGAGCAGGACGGCCCCGGCGATCGCGTGCCAGTCGCCCTGCGGCATCAGAGGTCCCTGGAGGGAGGAGAACCCGCCCTTCAGGTCCACCTTCGTCAGGTCCCAGCCCGTCACCACGGCCGTCAGCGTGGCGACCATCAGCGCGGCGAGCGGGGCGGGCACGGCGCGCAGCCGGGGGATCCGGCTCCACGCGAGCAGGACCCCGATCGTCAAGACGCCGATCATGACGGCGTGCGTGTGGTTGTCGAGGATCTGGGCGGGGAGTTCGAGGACGTTCTCCAGCGCGGAGCGCTGCGGCGAACCGCCGAGCACGATGTGCAGCTGGGACAGCGCGATCACCACGCCAACCCCGGCGAGCATCCCGTGGACGACGGCGGGGGAGACCCCGAGCGCCGCCCGCGCCACCTTCAGCCCGCCCAGGAGCAACTGGAGGAGGCCGGCCATGACGGTGATGGCGCACGTGGCGCGCCAGCCGTACATGTGGACGAGTTCGGCGACCACCAGGGACAGCCCGGCGGCCGGGCCGCTCACCTGGACGACGGACCCGCCGAGGGCGCCGGCCACCACGCCGCCGACCACGGCGGCGACGAGCCCGGCCGCCACCGGCGCGCCGGACGCGACGGCGATGCCGAGCGACAGCGGCACCGCCACCAGGAAGACCACCAGCGATGCGGGCAGATCGTGCCGGAGTATGGACTTCCAGTCACGTGGCGAGATCGTGTCGTCACTGATTGTCATGGGCTGACAATATGTCAGCCGCAGAGGCCGTCACCAGGCAGGGAACGGGAAAATCACCGGTAGTAGTCGGGATAGTCGCTCTCCGGGTTACGGTGGCTGCCCCGCCGCCGCCCGCTCGCCGAGGTGGGGGTCTCGCCGTGGACCTCGTCGTAGGAGGGCCAGCTTCCGCCGGCGTTCTGCTCGGGCCACGACGGCTGGGCGCCGCCGTATCCCTGCTGCGGTTGCTGCCGGTCGTAGCCGTACTGGCTCTGCCCCGACGGCGCGTCGTAGCCCGCCGACTCGTACGGCGAGGCGGTCCCCGGGCCCGAGCCGGTCACTGTGTCAGAGGCGTCGATGGTCGCCCAGCCCGTGCTCACCTCGTACGACGGGGTGGAGGGCGCGGCGGGCGACGGCGTCGAGGCGGCCGGATAGCCACCCTCCGCCGAGTAGGTGGACGAGTAGCCGTCGTAGGCCGGGGTCTGGTAGGTCTCCGCGTTCGGCCAGGAGGAGGCGCCGCGCGGCGGTTCCGGGTCGTCGAGCACGTCGCGGGCGCCCGTCCAGGAGGGGTCCGTCGTGGGGGCGGAGGCGGCGGGGACCGGCGGGTAGCTGCCGGCGACCGGCCAGCCGGGGTCGGTGGCGCCCGCGCCGGAGCCTGTCACATCGCCCCCTGTCACACCACTGGCGCCGGTCGGGTTGGGCGGGTACGACGGCGAGGCGTCGGCCGCGCGGAACGGGCCCGTCGCGGCGCGGGACGGATCGTAGGCGTCGGACCGGGGCGTTTCGTAGCTCGCCGCCCACGCGTCGAAGGAGCCGCCGGTGGAGCGGGGCGCGGGGTCGGGGAGGGCGTCGGCAGGCGAGGCGGCGGGCGCCGCGGCCTCGAACGAGCCGCTCATACGGGCCGCGTCGTACGCGCCGGCGACGAAGGACCCGGTCGCCGGGATGGGGGAGGACGGCGCCGTGTCGTAGCCGCCGTCGGGGGAGCCCGCACCGCCCTGCGAGGCGAACGGTCCGGTGCCCGCGGGCGTGTCGTAGGCGGGGGCCCCGAACGGGCCGGTGCCCGCCGCGATCCCCAACGGGTCGGCGCCCGGCTGCGTCCCGTACGAGCCGGTGCTCGCGGACGACGGGAACGGGCCCGTGGCGCGCGGGCTGTCGTAGGAGCCGCCGGCCTGCCCGGCCTCGGCGGCAGCGGCGGCGGCGCGGCGGGCCGCGGCCCGCGACGGCCGGCCGGACCTGCTCGACCTGCGGGTGGACGTGCTCGGCGCGCTCGCCTGGGTCCCGGCGGCGGCCGCGAAGGGGTCGCTCGCGGGAGAGGCGGGGGCGCCGCTCACCGCGGGGGAGTCGAACGGGCCGGTCGTGCGGCTCGCGTCGAAGGGGCCGGTCGAGGGGACGCCGGCCGGCGCGACGGGGGCGTCGAGCAGGTCGGGCGTCGGCGCGGAGAAGGTGACGGTCTTCTGGTCGGCCATGGCCGAGGCGGAGACGGGGGTGGCGGGAGGCACGGGCTCGTCGGCGTCGGCGCGCCGGGCGCGACCGGGGCGGGCGGGAAGGGGGGCCTGCACGGTCGCGGCGTCGGGGTCGGCCACCTGGGCCGCGCCCGGGGTCTCGTCCACCGGCCGGGGGGTGGCCATCCTCGCGGCGATCGTCCCCCCGAAGCCGCCGTCGTCGGCGCGTACGCGAGACCAGTAGTCGTCGTCGTAGTCGTCGGCCTCGCCCCACTCGTCCACGCCACGCTTGCCGCGGGCGGCGGCGGGCTGTTTGCCGCCGCGCTGCGCGGGCCGCGCCGCCTGCCGTCCGCCGGGGCGGGGGGCCGGGCGGGGCGCCGGCCGCTGCTTCTCCGGCTCCTCGAAGGCGTCGAACCCCTTGGGGAAGCTCTCGAAGAACGTCTCCTCGGCGGGCCGGCGGGGCTTGGGACCCTTGTTTTCGGCCATCGCCTTGATGCGCTCGGCGGAGAGAGCACTCTCCCTGCGGTTCATCGACCGCATGCCCAGCGCCACGACCAGCAGCACGAGAAGCACGACGGCGACAAGACCCGTAATGACCGCAGTCATAGCACCACCCTCAAGGCCATGGCCTTTCTGCGGCGCCGGTGAGGTCGCGCGGCCATCGACGCGACCTGCCCCCTTTGATCACCTGCGCTCAGCAATTGGATCCGATTCTGCTCGACCACAATGACCGTTGTCACACCCTAGGTGAAGATTGGTGTAGCACGACTACCTCCGGTGCTCAGCATGTCACTCGATCGTGTTCGCCGTGAGGCGCCCACGGGCGATGGTGTGACTCGCGATGCTCCCCAGAGTCTGCGCGAGGTCGGCGCCCTGCTTCAGGTCGAGCTTCGCGTTCAGCGCGTAGACAGTGAAACGGTAGCTGCCGTCGGCCTGACATGGGGGCGCATAGCCCACCTTCCCGCTCGACGTCATGCCCTGCCGGGCGCCACGGGGGACGTCGTTCATGCCCAGCTCGGTCGTCGCGGGGTCGATGTCGAACACCACCCAGTGCACCTCCGGGCCGCTGTGGGGACTGTTGTCGTCGACCACGAGGGCCACCGACTTGGCGCCCGACGTGCCCGACCAGCGGAGAGGCGGGTTGCCCTGCCCCCCCTTACAGGAGTAGTCGTCCGGCAGGGGCGCGCCGTCGCGGAACTGCGGGCTCGACACGCTGATGACGTCGAGGTTCCTCGGCGATCCCCCGCCCAGGATTCCGCAGCCCGACGCGGCCAGCGTGAGCGCCGTCACCGTGACGGCGGCTCGCGTGACCGCTGATTTTCTCGGCGACCCCATGCCCGATGATGCTACGCGGATTGGACAGGTGCCCCGACCGGATCGCGGTGATCCGTACCGATGACCGTGCCCGCGCGAGCCGTTGACCTCCGTGTTCTCCCGAATCGATCCGTACGTACGGAGGACCGGTATGTGGGGTGAGAGGCTCCGGGCGCCCGTATCCGCCACAATCGAGGCATGCAGGGGGACACGCCGGGAGCGGGCATGAGCTTCGCCGTTCTGGGCCCCCTCGACGTACGGCGCGACGGGCGGCCGGTCGAGGTCGGCGGGCAGCGGCTGCGGGCCCTGCTGACGCTCCTGCTGCTGGACGCCGGCCGCACGGTCTCCACCGAGGCGCTCGTGGCGGGGGTGTGGGACGACCGCCCGCCCAGCGGCGTGGGGAACGCCCTGCAGGCGCTGGTGTCCCGGCTACGGGCCACGGTCGACCGCGGTCTGGTGGCCGGCGGGCCGTCCGGCTACCGCCTGGCCGTCTCCCCCGACCAGGTGGACCTTCACCTGTTCGGCCGCCTCGCGAGGGAGGGCGCGGCGGCGCTGACCGCGGGCGACGCGGGCCGCGCCGCCGGCCTGCTGCGTGAGGCGCTCGGCCTGTGGCGCGGCGCTCCGCTGACCGACCTGCCGAACGCCGAGGCCGAGGTGGCCCGGCTGGAGGAGCTCAGGACGGCGGCCACGGAGGACAGGATCGAGGCGGAGCTGGCCCTGGGCCGGCACGCCGGCCTGATCTCGGAGCTGCGGCTGCTCGT
Organism: Microbispora sitophila; assembly: GCF_014892245.1. Taxonomy (NCBI): domain Bacteria; kingdom Bacillati; phylum Actinomycetota; class Actinomycetes; order Streptosporangiales; family Streptosporangiaceae; genus Microbispora; species Microbispora sitophila. The sequence continues at coordinate 28,310 of NZ_JADBGC010000031.1, forward strand.
CACCGCTCATCCGCTGCGGGAGCGGCCGCACGGGCAGCTCATGCGCGCCCTCTACGGGTCGGGCCGCCGCGTCGAGGCGCTGGCCGCCTACGAGGAGGCCCGGTCGGTGTTCGCCGACCGGCTCGGGGCCGACCCCTCGCCCTCGCTGGCCGAACTCCACCTCGCGATGCTGCGGGGCGAGCCTGCCGCCGAGGGAACCCGGCCGGCACCGGTGGCGACACCCACGAGGCTCGGCCGGAGGGAGCAGGCGCTCGCCCGGGTGGACCAGGCGCCGCCGCGCGCCGCGCGCCGGGGCAACCTGAGGGCCCGGCTGACCAGCTTCGTCGGCCGGGACGACGACGTCGGCAGGATCGGCGCGCTCCTCGCCGCCGACCGCCTGGTCACGCTGCTCGGCCCGGGCGGGGCGGGCAAGACGAGGCTCGCGGTGGAGTCGGCCGAGGCGATCGCCGCGCGCGTGCCCGACGGCGTCTGGCTGGTCGAGCTCGCGCCGGTCGGGGACGCGGCGGAGGTGCCGCAGGCCGCCCTGACCGCGCTCGGCCTGCGCGACACCGGACCGGTGCCCGTGCGCGCGGTGCCCGCCGTGCCGTCCGCGCCGGGCGGGGAGTCCGACCCGGTGACCCGGCTCGTCTCCGCTCTGGCGGCACGCGACACGCTGATCGTGCTGGACAACTGCGAGCACGTGGTCGAGCCGGCCGCCGCGCTCGCCGACCGGCTCCTCGCCGAGTGCCCCGGCCTGCGCATCCTCGCCACCAGCAGGGAGCCGCTCGGCATCACCGGGGAAAGGCTGTGGCCGGTCGGGCCGCTCGGCGCCGGTCACGCCGTGCGGCTGTTCGCCGAGCGGGCGGCCGCCGTACGGCCCGGCTATCTGGTGGACGGCGAGCGCGACGCCGTCGAGCGCATCTGCCGCGAGCTCGACGGCATGCCGCTCGCCATCGAACTGGCCGCCGCACGGCTCCGCACGCTGTCGGCCGGGCAGATCGCCGAGCGGCTCGGCGACCGATTCCGGCTGCTCACCGGCGGAAGCCGTACGGCGATGCCCCGCCACCAGACGCTCCGCGCCGTCGTGGAGTGGAGCTGGGACCTGCTCGACGCCGGCGAGCGCGCACTCGCCGCGCGGCTGGCGGTGTTCGCGGGCGGGGCCACGCTGGAGGCCGCCGAGCAGGTCTGCGAGGGCGACATCGACGTGCTCGGCAGGCTGGTCGACAAGTCGCTGGTCGCCTTCGACGGCGGCCGCTACCGCATGCTGGAGACGATCAAGGCGTACGCCGCGGGACGCCTGGCCGAGTCGGGCGACGAGCGGCGGGTGCGGCTCGCCCACGCCGAGTTCTTCGCCCGCCTCGCCGAGGCCGCCGAGCCGCACCTGCGCCGGGCGGAGCAGATCGAGTGGTTGGCCCGGCTGTCGGCGGAACACGACAATCTGTCGGCGGCCCTCAGATGGGCCTGCGAGGAGGCCGAGACCGACCTCGCGCTGCGCCTGGTCGGCGGACTCGGGTGGTACTGGTGGCTGTCCGGCCACCGGCTGGAGGGCGCCCAGCGGTCGGCGGAGGCGCTCACCATGGCGGGCGACGACGCGGACCCCGTACGGCTGGCGCTGGCCCACGCGGTGCACGGCATCACGAGCGCGGGCGGGGAGGGGAACCTGGGGCAGGCCGGGCGGAGCCTGGCGGTCACGGTCCGCTACGCGCGCGACATCCAGGGCGCCGCCACGCACCCTCTCGTGGCGATCGCGACGCCGATCATGTCGATGTTCTCCGGCCTGCAGGGGGAGGCGGAGTCCCAGCTGGAACCGCTGCTCGGACATCCGGACGGATGGGTGGCCGCCTCCGCCCGCATCTTCCGCGCCCACCTGCACTTCAACGCGGGCCGATCCGAGGAGGGCGAGGCCGACCTGGTGCTCGCGCTCGACAAGTTCAGGACGGTCGGTGACCGGTGGGGGGTGGGGAACTGCCTGAGCGTCCTCGCGGAGACGAACGCGATGCGCGGCGATCTCCGGAAGGCCGTGCCCTTGATGGAGGAGGCGATCGCGCTCCTGGAGGAGGTCGGGGCCGTCGAGGAGACGCCGTTCCTGCGGACCCGCCTCGCCGTCACGCTGAGCGCGGCGGGCGACCGGGCGGCCGCCGAGGCGGCCCTGCGGGAGACCGAGCGGCTGTGCGGCGCCACCGGTGACCCCATCGGGCTGGCCGGGGTGCGGCACGTGCGGGGCGACTTCGCCAGGGCCGACGGCGACCTCGAGACGGCGCGGCGCCTCTACGACGAGGCCGTCCGGCTGCTGAAATCCACGCCGTCCATCCCGCAGTTCGAGGCGACGCTGACGACCTCGCTCGGCATGCTGGCCGAGCAGGAGGGAGACACGGCGGCGGCGCGCGTCCTACACGACAGGGCGCTGGCCCTCGCGGTGAGGTCCAACGACGCTCCGGTCGTCGGGCACGTGCTCGCCGGGCACGCGGCGCTCGCCGTCCGCGACGGCGACCACGCGCGGGCCGCCGTCATCCTCGGCGGGGCGGAGGCCGTCCGCGGGTTCGTCCACGACCTGGGCGTCGACCACCGGAGAGTGGCCGACACCGTGCGGGCCGCTCTCGGGCCCACGGAGTTCTCCCGGTGCCGTGAGCGCGGGCGCGCCATGAGCCGGGACGAGGTGCTGGCCTTCGCGTCCGGCACAACCTGAGCCCGCGGCCGCGGGCACCCCGCCGCGCTGCTTTCAGGCGCGGTTGCGGAAGGCGCGGACGGCGAGCGGGGCGAAGACCACGGTGATGCCCGCGGCCCACAGGAGCGAGATCGTGGCGTCGGACGCGACCGGCCCGCCGCTCAGCAGTCCGCGGACGGCGTCCGCCAGGTGGCTGACCGGGTTGACCTCCACCCACTTCTGCAGCCACGACGGCATGGTGTCGGTGGCGACGAAGGCGTTGCTGGTGAAGGTGATCGGCATCATCAGCGAGAACATCAGGATCTGCACCTTCTCCATGCTCGCCGCAGTGACCCCGACCAGCACCGCCATCCACGACATCGCGAGCGCGAACGTCAGCAGCAGCGCGAGCGCGCCGAGCACCCCGGCGATCCCCGTGTGCACGCGGAAGCCGAGCACCAGGCCCAGTCCGAGGAACAGGGCGAACGCCCAGACCTGCTTCAGCGTGTCGGCGACGATGCGCCCGGCCAGCGGTGCGGAGCGGGAGATCGGCAGGCTGCGCAGCCGGTCGAACACGCCCTTGGTGATGTCGACGTTCAGCCCGACGGCCGTGGTCATGCTCGCGAACAGCATGTTCTGCGCGACCAGGCCGGGCAGCGCGAACTGCAGGTAGTCGCCCGTGGACCCCGCGATCGCGCCGCCGAACACGTAGGTGAACAGCAGCAGGAACATGATCGGCTGCACGCTGAGGTCGAGCAGCTCCATCGGGTTGTGCTTGATCTGCACCAGGCTGCGCCAGGCGAGCGTCATCGTGTGGCGCAGGGCCGCTCCCGCGCCCGGCCGGGAGGACGCCGCGACCGCGGGCGCGGTATGGGTGATCGTGGTCATCTGCTCTCCTCGTCGCTTCGTGCGTTCTGTGACTCCCGTCGCGGTCTCACGCCGCGGCCTCGGCGTCCTGCTTCTCGTCCTCGGCGCGGTGCCCGGTCAGCGCGAGGAACACCTCGTCGAGGCTCGCCCGGCGCAGCGACAGCTCCGCCGCGACCACGTCGAGGTCGTCGAGGCGCCGTACGATCCCGGGGACGGCCGCGGGGTCGCGCACCGGGGCCGTGACCTGGCCCTGGGAGACCTCCGGCGTGACGTCGAGCACGTCGGCCACCACGCGGCGGACGAGATCGAGGTGGGCGGCCTCGATGGGCCGCACCTCCAGGACCTGGCCCCCGGTCGCCGCCTTCAGACCGTCCGGGGTGCCGCTCGCGATCACCTTCCCGTGGTCGAACACCACGATGTCGTCCGCGAGCTGGTCGGCCTCCTCCAGATACTGGGTGGTGAGCAGGACGGTCACGCCCTCGTCCTGGAGACCGCGGACGACGCCCCACAGCTCGGTGCGGCTGCGCGGGTCGAGGCCGGTCGTCGGCTCGTCCAGGAACAGCACCTGAGGGCGGCCCACGAGGCTCGCGGCGAGGTCGAGCCGGCGGCGCATGCCGCCCGAGTAGGTCTTGGCCGCCCGCCCGCCCGCGTCGGTGAGCGCGAAGCGGTCGAGCAGGCCGTCGGCCCGGTGCCGGGCGTCCGCCCTCGTCAGGCCCAGCAGGCGGCCGATCATCACGAGGTTCTCGACACCGCTCAGGGTCTCGTCGACGGCCGCGTACTGCCCGGTCAGCCCGATCAGCGAACGCACCTGGTGCGCCTGCCGGACCACGTCGAACCCCGCCACGCGCGCCCCGCCCCCGTCCGGCCGCACGAGTGTCGCCAGGATCCGCACCGCCGTGGTCTTCCCCGCCCCGTTGGGGCCCAGGACACCCAGGAGACGGCCCTGCGGCACCTCCAGGTCCACCCCGTCGAGCGCCCTCGTCTCGCCGTACCGTTTCGCCAGGCCCTCGGTCTGGATCGCATATCCCATGGCGTCTCCTCGGATCGTGTGCGCCTCCACTCTGCGGAGAGGCGCTGACACGGCCCTGAGGGCGGCCGTCAGCCGCTGACATATCGCTGACGGCACGCTGAGAAGGCGGAGAGGGCCGGCGAGGCCTCAGGGGCGGCGGGCCAGGACTCCGATGTAACCGCTGTTGTCCGGGTCGCCCGCGTACTGGTCGTGGCGGGGACGCCAGAGCTCGACGGGGACGACGCCGGGCTCCAGAACCTCCATGCCGTCCAGCATGGCGGCGAGTTCCTCGGGTCCTCGGTGCACGAAGCCCCCGGCGGAGGTCTTGCCGTAGACCGACTGCGCCTGCTCCACCTTGTTCTGGTCGGAGCGCCGGACATAGGTGTGGGAGATGGCGAGGTAGCCGCCGGAGGGCAGCCCGTCGCGAAGACACGAGACGATCCGGCTCACCTCCGCGTCGTCGGTGAAGAAGTGCAGGATCGCCAGCGCGAGGATCGCCACCGGCCGGCTGAAGTCCAGGTGCGCGCGGACCCGCTCGTCGGCGAGGATTTCGCCCGGCCGCTTCAGATCCCCCTGCACCACGAGGGTGTTGGGCGTGTTGGCGAGGATGGCGCGTGCGTGCACGAGAACCGTCGGATCGTTGTCCACGTAGACGGTGCGGGAACCGGGACCGTACGTCGCGGCGACCTGGTGCACGTTCTGCTGCGTGGGCAGCCCGGTCCCGATGTCGAGGAACTGACGCACGCCGGCATCGGCCAGTTCCCTGACCACCCGCACCAGGAAGGCGCGGTTGGCGCGGGCCAGCGCGGGGATGTCGTACCCCTGCTCACGCCCGAGCCGGATGACCCGCTCGGCCGCCTCACGGTCGGAGGCGAAGTTGTCCTTGCCGCCGAGGAAATAGTCGTAGATGCGCGCCACGCTCGGGACCTTCGGATTCACACCCGCCGGAACGCGTCCCGTCTCCGTCATTCATCGCCTTTCGCCCGACAAGTGCTCCACCGTGAAAAAGCCACTCATCGGCGATCATAGAAGGTGTGAGCACGCCTCATCCGGTGCGGTCAGCGGGGGGTCCGGGTCGGAGCGGGCGCCGGACGGAAGAGGAACACCTGATCGGGCCGCCCGGTGCAGGACTTCTGGGCGAGTTCCGCGCCGGGGGACACGTCGGCCTCGCCGTACAGCGCTCCCACGCACAGCCCGCTGTGCAGGGGGCGCAGGGCGAACCCCGCCCCCGCGGGCTTCAGCAGGAACCGCTGGTTCGCCGCCCCCGAGCAGTCCGCGGGAGCGATCAGCGCGCCCGGGCCGGTCAGCGCCTCGTCGACGGTGAGGCAGCCGACGCCCTCTTCGGGATGGTGCCACTGGATCTCGTGGGCGCCGCCGCCGGCCGCGTGCAGGTAGGTGTCGGGGACGACGCCGCGGCAGGGCCGCTGCACGGCCAGAGGACGGTCGGTGCGCTTGCTGCGCTCGCGTCCCTCCCCGACGCACAGGTCGCGTCCGGCGACGTGTGACGGGACGATGTGATACCACCCGTCGGGCGGCGTGCGACCACTTCCGGCCGCTGCGGTGGCGGGGGAGGCGGAGGGCGGTCTGCGGTCGCTCCCGGCCGTCGCGGTGGCCGGGAAGGCCGAGGGCCGCGCGTCGCCGCCGGCCCGGGAGACAGGCAGTTGCGCCAGGACCGCGCCCGTGGCGAGGAGCAGGACCACGACGCCCGCCCCCGCCACGGCGAACCGCCGCAGCGCCCGGGTCTCCGCTCGTACGGCGTCTCCGCCCGGTACGGCGGGGCCCGTGGGAACGGCCTGCTCGCGCCCGTCGGGATCGCCGGGATCGAAGCGATCGGCCTGATCGGGCCGGTCATCCTGGCCGGGCTGGTCCGGCGGGACGGGCGGGTGGTCCGGGCCGGCGGCCGCGTCGGGAGGCTCGGCCGGAAGCGTCATGCCGGCGGCCAGTCGTTTCCTGTGCGCCACCCAGCGCGCCGTCTCGGCCTCGCCGAGCCCGCAGGCCCGTACGAAGGCCGCCACGAACTCCTCCCTGGGGAGGGTCGTGCGCCCGAGGGCGCCCGCGATCGTGCTGGAGGGCAGCACGTCTCCCGACGCCTTCGCGGCGGCCGTGAGCTGCCGGTAGGTCAGGCCGGACCACTGGCGGAGACGGCCCAGCGCGGCGACGAATTCGGCCGGACTGGTCAGGCCGTCGGGCTGGGGAGGCGCGCTGAACGGCCCTGACACGACGATCCCCCCAAGCCACGCTTTGGCCTCGATCCGGGCGAAACACTAACAAAGATCGATGACGCAAGGCAGCCCCCCGGGTCAGCGGATTGCGCCGCCCGGAGGGCCTGGAGGTGGTGCCCGGTTCTTATCCCTGGTCGCGCTTGGTCACCGAAACCTCCGGAGGAAGCCCGGCCCTTCACTTCAGCTTCAAGGGCCGGGACGAATCCGGACCTCGCAAGGGGTGGCCCCGGCGAAGCCGGGACAAACCAGAGCCCGAAGCGCTTATGTCTTTCGTCTTTCGCTGACTAAGCGAGCAAGGGGACGGTAAAGTTCGAACGTGCGTACGGCCTACAGAGTGCGGGTCTACCCCACCACCGAACAAGCTACGGTGCTGAACCGTACGTTCGGCTGCGTACGCCTCGTGTGGAACAGGGTCCTGGCGTGGCGGCAGGCCCGCTACCGTGCCGAGGGCGTGACAACCACCTATGCGCAGACCGATCGGTACCTGACCGAGCTGAAACGCGACGGCGCCACGACTTCCTGTACGAGGTCTCCAGCGTCCCGCTGCAGCAGGCGCTGCGGCACCAGCACACGGCGTTCGTGAACTTCTTCGCCGGACGCGCCAAATACCCGCGGTTCAAGTCCCGGCACGGCCGCCAGTGCGCCACCTACACCCGCTCGGCGTTCCGCTGGCGCAACGGGAGGCTGTACCTGGCGAAGATGGACGAACCGATCGCGTTCGTGTGGTCCTGGCCCGGCGTGGACCCGGCTGCGCTGGACCCGACGACGGTGACCATCTCCCGTGACCCTGATGGCCGCTGGTACGCCTCCTTCGCGGTAGAGACCGGGACCGGACCCGAGCCGCTGCCCGCCACCGGCGATCACGCCGGGATCGACCTCGGCGTGACTGACTTCGCCGTTCTGTCCACCGGTGAGAAGATCCCCAACCCGCGCCATCTGGAGCGCAAGGCGCGCAATCTGGCCCGCTACCAGCGCAGGATGGCCCGCAAACAGCGCGGCAGCAGCAACCGGGCCAAGGCCAAGGCGAAGGTCGCCCGCGCCCACACCAAGGTGCGGAACGCCCGCGCCGACTTCCTGCACCGCACCTCCACCCGGCTGGTCCGCGACCACGACCTGATCGTGATCGAAGACCTCAACATCAAAGGCATGGTCCGCAACTGGCACCTCGCCCGGGTGATCTCCGACTGCGGGTGGGGAGAGTTCCGCCGCCAACTGGAGTACAAAACCCAGCGGTACGGCCGGCGCCTGGTCGTGATCGACCGCTGGTACCCCTCGTCCAAGACCTGCTCAGCGTGCGGGCGCCTGCTCGCCGAACTCTCCCTGTCCACCCGGCACTGGACATGCCCAGGCTGCGGCACCCGGCACGACCGGGACATCAACGCCGCCAAGAACATCCTGGCCGCTGGTCGAGCGGTATCTGCCTGTGGAGCTGATGTAAGTCATTCCGGGTCCTCCCGGGTGCGGTCGGCGGTGAAGCAGGAAGCCCAGCCCGTGAGGGTGGGAATCCCCCGCACATCAGGTCTTCGGGTCCCCGTCGTGGCTGTGCTGCGGGTCGACGCCGTCCCGGGGAAGGGTACGGATGGTGTCGAGGAAGACACTGTTCCAGTAGAGGACATGGTCGAAGGCGGACGCCTGCGGCGGTGGCCCCGTGACCGCCGCGTGCGCCGCCTGGGGGAGCGCCAGCGTGCCGGCGGTCACCAGAGCGGCCGCCGCGGTCACGCGTACACGTCTCCACCGTGATCGTCGATGCAAGGAGAACCTCCGTGGGGGAAGGCCCCGACCCCCCGGCCGGGTGCCGGAGAGAGGGGGCACCACGGAAGATCCTTGATCGACGAAAGGCGGGACAAGGTTCATGATCGTGCGGAACTGTTCCGGACGGCCCCATACGGCGCCGCTCGGGGTGAACCGCCTGGACAGCGGCCCGCGGTCTGGTCACGCCGCGTCTCGGGGCGCGTCCTGGGGCAACCGGGGGCTCGGGACGGGGGCATGACCCCGACAGACGGCTGAAGGCCGGTCGGTGAGTTCGTGAACTCGCCGACCGGCCTTCTCGCGCCGGGTCGTGATGACGCCGGCCCCGTGGACGGTTCCGCCGCGGCGCCCGAGGGCACCGTGTCCTGTGGGTCAGTCCTGCTTGCGCGCGCCGAACATGATCTCGTCCCAGGTCGGCACCGACGCACGGCGTCCGCGCGACTTGCGGGGTCGCGGGGGAGCCGGCTTCGGCACGGGCGGGGCGGGCGTCTCGGGCTTGGCGTCCTTCGGAGCCTCCTTCGCCCCGTCCTTGGACCCGTCGCCGGCACGCTGCGTCTTCCCGGCGTCCCCCGTCCGGGGCGCCGGGGCGCCAGCGGGAGCCGCCGCCGGAGCCGGGGGCGTGGTGGCCTCTGCCGCCGGAGCGGCAGGAGCCGCCGGTGTGGCCGGAACGGAAGGTGCTGCGGTGGGCTCCGGGGTGGGCGCCGAAGCGGACTCTGCGGGCGTGCCCGGCGCGGGCACGCCCGCCGCCGCGGCGCCGGCCGCGGGGCCTGCCGTGGGTTCCTTCCCGGAGTCCGCGGGCGGAGCGGGTGCGGGGACGGGAGCAGCGGCCGCAGGCGACGCCTCGTCCGTCGCGCCGCCCTCGGCCGGGTGCACGGCCGTGCCCGTGTCCATGGCCACCGCCGTGTCCGCGCCCGCGCCGGGGACCGGTTGCGACGCGGACGCACCGGGCGAGGGCTCGGCCGGTGTCGCGGCCTCCGCGGCCGGGCCGGGGACCGACGCGGCGGCCTCCACGGCGGTCTCCGTGCTCTCTCGGCCGGAGGCGCCGCCCTCGGCGTCCTGAGGGGACACCGCGGCGGTCACGACGTCCGTCGCCCCGGAGCCTGTCGTCCCGGAATCCGGAGTGGAGTCCGGAGCGAAATCCGTGGTAGGCGTGGTGCTGGTGGTCGTCGTGGGGTCCTCGGCGGCCACCCGGTCCACGGGCGTCGCCGGACGCGCGGCCTCCTGCGCGTCCGCCGCTCCACTGGGCGGCGTCACGCTGGTGGGGGCGTCGGGCGCCGCGTCCGGGGCGGCAGGCTCCTGCGGGCGGGACGCCGGTCCGGCGACGGCGGCCTCGCCGACGGCCTCCACGGCGGCGGGCCGGGGCACGCCGGACTCGACGGCACTGTCCCCGCCGGTCGCAGGGGCCGGCACGGGGGCGTCCGCCACAGGAGCGGGAGCGGTGGCATCCGCGGCAGGCTGGGACGCGGCCTGGCGTTCCACCGCATCCTGACCGTCCTCGCGGCGCGCGCCGTCTCCGGAGGTCTCCCGGCCCGGAGCGTCCGGAACGCCCGCGCCGGCCGGGGTGGCGTCGAAGGGCGTACGCGGGTCGGAGGGCGTAGGCGGAGGAGCGGCCTGCGCCGCGGATTCGGCCCGCGGCCTGTCCTCCACCCTGTCCTCGACCCTGGGCTCGGCGGGGGGCGGCGGGGGCACGGCATCGGGGGTGGCGACGAGCGACTGCGGCAGCCGGAAGGGCACCGGGGTCAGCTCGGGCCGATAGGCCGCCGGCTCGTCCGCGTACGGCTCGGGCCGGCCGGTCTCCGCGCGCAGCGGCGGGCTCAGCCGCGGCGGCGGCACGGGCTCGGGGAGCGCGGCGGGCTCGGAGCGTACGGCGGGCACGCTGAGCCCGGGCTCGTCGCGGCGGGGAGCGGTCTCCTCGGGCAGCGGCGGCACCGGGGCGAGCTTGGACGCGAGGCGGGGCACGAAGGGCCGCACGGTGGCGTCGTCCCGCTCCGGCTCGACGTACTCGGCGGCCGACAGGCGCATGGCCTCGTCGTCGTTGGGGGTGATGTGGCGGCGGCGCGGGTCGAAGAGCCACTCGGCGTGGCGGGTGTGACCGTTCCAGACGAAGCCGAGCCGCACCCGCCAGAGGTTGTCGTCGCGCTTGGCGGAGTCCCAGTCGATCTCGTCGGCGGGCACGCCGCGCCGGGTCAGCCGCTCGGCGACCAGCTCGCCGAGCGTGGGCCCGGGAGTCGTCTCGCCCGGCATCCGGACCGAGACCCGCTGGGCCTGCTGGGCCATGTACTCGCGCTCCTGGAGAACCGGTCCCTCGAACCAGCGGACTCTCTCCACCGGAATGCCGGCGGTGGCCGCGATCTCCTCCGCCGTCTCGCCGGCACGGATGCGCGCCTGGATCTCCTTGGGACGCAACGGGCTCTCCACTTCGATCTCGTACTGGCCGAGACGGGAGAAGTTGCCGCGGACCGCAGCGCGGAGCCGGTCGTCGACGGGCAGCGTGAAGCGCGTGCCCCGCCCGGCCGTCGCCAGGACGAGGTACGTTCCGTCCTCACTTACCGCGACGAGACGGAGCTCCTGCATGCGAGTCCCTTCGTCGTCGTGCTCTGTCTTCCCCCGGACCCTTGAGTCTCTCGCGTGAGCCGGTTGCCTTCCAGCACCGTACCCGGCATGTCCGAACATCGCCTCGCCAGGGGGCGAGGCAGGTGTTGTGACCCCGGTCACATTTTTCGCGTTCACCTTTCCGCAACCTGTCGGTCGTGTGGGAGCGGCAGTCCACAGGCGGCCGCGCCGCCGATCCGGCCCACAAGGCGAGAGCGAGGGTCGTGTCTCCTCAAGTGGTGCGCGCCCACCGCCCGTCCGTACGGCGCGGGCGCGGCGCACGGCGGCGTGACCGTGCCGTACGCCGTGCGGCCGGACCTGCGGGAGGGTCTCATTCCTGCTTGCTCCCTCGGGTTCGAGTGGCGCGCCGGGCTCTGGTGTGCCCGTGCTCCGCAATGTGCCTGCCCGAGGGCCGGCGCGGGCAACGCGACACGCGGAAGACGCCGGACCGTGGAGAGGGACTTTACGCGTCGATGGGGTCAGCCTTCCCGCGACGCGCCGAGCACCCGGTCGAGGTAATCGTTGCCGAACAGCCCGTCCGGGTCCATCTCGCGGCGCAGCGCGAGGAAGTCGCCGAACCTCGGATACACGCCACGCAGGTAGTCCGCGTCACGGGTGTGCAGCTTGCCCCAGTGGGGCCGGCCCCCCAGCCTGACCATGATCTCCTCCACGCCCTCGAAGTACGCGGGGTTGGGCGCCTGGCGGTAGACGTGGCAGGCGACGTACGCCGAGGGCCTGCCGTACGCGGTGGACAGCCAGGCGTCCGAGGGCGGCGTGACCCGGACCTCGACGGGGAAGGTGATCGGCCAGCCCGACCGCTCCACGAGGTCCCGCGTCTCCCGCAGGGCCTGGGTGAGGTGGTGGCGCGGGACGGCGTACTCCATCTCCAGGAAGCGGACCTCGCGCACGGACGTGAAGATCTTGTAAGAGGTGTCGACGCACTCCGACGAGCCGAGCAGGCGGCCGGAGATCCCGTTGATCGCGGGCACCGCGCCGGGGAAGCGCGCCCCGACGGCGCAGGCCGCGCCGAACAGCGTGTTCTCCAGGAAGACGTTGTCGAGCCAGCGCTTGAAGGCGGCGGGCGGCCGGGCCGGTCCGCTGTCGCGGTTGTTGCGCTTGACCAGGCAGGTGTCGGTGTGGGGGAGCCAGAAGAAGTCGAGGTGGTCGTCGGCCTCCGTCAGGTCGTCGAGCGTGTCGAGGATCCGGCTGAACGCCATCGGCTCGCGCCGGTTGCGCAGCAGGAACGCGGGTTCGACCCGGAACGTGACGGCGGTCAGGATGCCCAGCGCGCCGAGGCCCACCCGGGCCGCGTCGAACAGGTCGCCCCCGCGCACGGTCGTCACGGAGCCGTCGGCGAGGACCATCTCCAGTTCGACGACCTGGTCGGCGAGGCCGCCGACGTGCCTGCCGGTGCCGTGGGTCCCGGTCTGGATCGCCCCGGCGGCGGTCTGGGCCGTGATGTCGCCCATGTTGGCCAGCGCCAGGCCGCGCCGGTGGAGTTCCTCGTTGAGCACGTGGAGCGGGGTGCCCGCGGCGACCTTGACCCACCCGTCGCCCGCGTCGAGGACACCGGTCAGCGCGCCGGGCCGCAGCAGGATGCCGTCGGTGAGCGCGACCCCGGTGAACGAGTGCCCCGTGCCGGTCATGCGCACCCGCCGGCCCGTCTTCGCGGCGTCCCGTACGGCGTCGGCGACCTCGGCGGCCGACGCGGGGGCGCGGACCTCGGCGGGGGTGACCGACTGGTTGCGCGCCCAGTTGACGAAGGCGTCCATGCTCCTCCTCGCCCCGGCACCTTGCCCCGGGGTGAACATGAACACTACTCATGAATTGCCCCGCTGCCTACGGGGCCGGCCTCGGTCTCAGTTGGTGTGCTGGTGACGCACTCGGACCAGCGCGGAGCCGGCGAGGCCCACGACGGCCGCGAGCAGCGCGCAGGCGTAGGAGAAGCCGTACGCGTTGGACGCGCCGAACAGGTCGGTCAGCCGTCCGCCCGCCCAGGAGCCCACGGCGACGCCGAGATTGATCGAGGTGGTGATCCACGCCATGCCCTCGTTGAGCTGGGCCGCCGGGACCAGGCGTTCCACCAGCGAGAACCCGGTGATCAGGGTGGGCGAGATGGACAGGCCGGCGACGAAGAGCGCCAGCGCCATGACCCGCACGTCGCGCATGAGCAGCACCGGCGTGAGCCCGGCGGCGAACAGCGAGAGCCCCCGGACGAACCGGGCGCGCAGGCTGATCTTCCACCGCCGCGAGCCGTACCACAGGCCGGAGACCGCGCTGCCGCACGCGATCGCGGCGAGCAGCAGACCGGCCGCGCCCTTGCTGCCGTGCTCCTCGGCGAAGGCCACGGTGATGATGTCGACAGAGCCGAACACCGCGCCCATGGCCAGGAAGACCGCCGACAGCAGCGCCACGCCCGGGATCGCGATCGGGGATCCGGCCGCCCCCCGGTGCCGTACGGCAGGCGGTTCGGTGCCGCGGAGCGAGGCGAACGCCAGCGTGCCCGACACGGTCAGCACGATCGCGGCGATCAGGCCCGCGTAGGGGTTGATCGCGATCGTGAGGGCGGTCACGAAGGCCGGGCCGCCGACGAAGATCACCTCATCGGCCACGGACTCGAAGGAGAACGCGGTGTGCAGCGTGGCGGGGTCGTCGAGCACGTGCGACCAGCGGGCCCTGACCATGGAGCCGAGCGAGATCCCGGTGGCCCCGGACGCCGCGCCTGCGGCGTACAGCGTCCACTCGGGTACTGAATCGTTCGCGCTGGCGTGCGCGCACAGCATCAGGGTGGCGAGCGAGCAGCCGTGCAGCAGCACCAGCGGGACCAGCACCCGCGCCTGGCCGAACCGGTCGACCAGCCGCCCGGAGAGGGGCCCGGCCACGGCGACCGCGATCGAGAGGGTCGCCGCCACGGCCCCCGCCTTCGCGTACGAGCCGGTGATGGCGGTGATCAGCAGGATGACGCCGATGCCGAGCATCGACATGGGCGCCCGCCCGACGAAGCCCGCGATGACGAAGCCCTTGACTCCGGGCGTGCCGAACAGCCCGCGGTACGGCCCGACCATGTTGTGTTCCCCTTCGGCACTGTGCTCGGCACTGTGGTGCGTGTGCGTCCGGGCCGGCCGTTCTACAGCGGCGGCGGTCCCGGGAGACCCCGGGACACGCGGACGGTGTTTGTCTCCGGTTTGACCATCGCCTACCCGCATATCATGAGGCAAGTGATTTTCCGCGTCGGGGGTGGAGGGGCTGAGGTGAGGTCGTCCGCTCATTCCGCCTCCACCCGGCTCCGCCCGCTCGTGACGGGCCTCGCGGTCGTGATCCTGAGCGTCATCGCCGCGGGCACCGCCTTCCTGGTCACCTGGCCGGGTGACGGCGCGCTGGCGGCCGGCGGCGGCCGGGCGGAGACGGACCGGACGCGGGCGGACAACCCGCTTCCGGCCGCGCGGGCGACGGCGGGAAGCCTCGTGCCCGACCGCACGCTGCCGTCGAGCGCACCCGTCGTCGGCGGGCCCGGCGTGCAGGTCACGCTGCCGCACCTCCTGGCGATCTCCCCGAAGCAGGTGCCGCAGAGCACCCTGTTGAAGATCGCCAAGCTGCGGCACGTGCAGAAGGTGGCGGTCGCCGACGGCGGCGCGGTGCACGTGTCCGGCACGGCCCTGCGGCTGCTCGCGGTCGACCCGGCCAAGTTCCGCTCGTGGACGCCGAAGAACGTGGCCGACCATCCGGAGGTGTGGAGCGCGCTCGCGCGGGGCGAGATGGTCGCCGACGCGGCCACGATCAAACGTCTCGGCATGCTGCTCGGCGCGGAGTACCAGATCGACCGGGGCCCCAGGCTGCGCGTCGCGGCCTCGGCCTCGCTCGGGCTGCCCGGCGTGGACGGCCTGGTCAGCCAGGACCTGGGCCGCAGGCTCGGCTTTCCCAGCGGTGTCGTGGTGCTGGTCCACGGCGACCCGGGCAAGGTGAGCGACAAGGCGGTCGCGCGCCTGCTCGGCAAGGGCGCGCAGGTCGTGCGGGTCGGCCAGGCCGCCGTCCGGCCGCGGGCCGCGGCCACGCCGGGGCAGGCCCTGGTGGGACGGCCCACGAGCTACCTGGACCTCTACCAGCGGTCCGCCACCGTCTGCCCCGGCCTCTCCTGGACCGTCCTCGCCGCCATCGGCCAGGTGGAGAGCAGCCACGGCCGCAACAACGGCCCCTCGTCCGCGGGGGCGCTCGGGCCGATGCAGTTCATGCCCGCCACATGGAAGGCGTACGGCGTGGACGGCGACGGCGACGGCGAGGCGGACATCTGGAGTCCCTACGACGCGGTGCCGTCGGCCGCCAAATACCTGTGTGCCAACGGGGCCGGCGCCGGCGGTGACAAGCTCAGGAAGGCCGTGTGGTTCTACAACCACTCCTGGGACTACGTGAACAAGGTCCTGTCGCTCGCGGAGGCGTACGCCCGCGCGTACGCCTCCTGACGGGGGAGGCCCGGCCCGCGACGGCGGGTCCCGCCGTGCCGCTACGGCGCCGTTACCGGTCCGGCCGCGCGGCGGGCCGTACGGGCGCCGGGCAGCAGGTGGCCGCGCACGGCGCGGGCTCGGGCTCGGCGAGCAGTTCGGCCACCATCGACACGAACCGCGGGTGGGTGCCCGCGGTCGAGGCCCTGGTGAGGGCCATGCCGAGCTTCTCGGCCGTGGCCGCGGCCTCCACGTCGAGGTCGTAGACGACCTCCATGTGGTCGGAGACGAAACCGATGGGCACCAGGACGGCCGACCGCACCCCCTCGGCGTGCAGCGCCTCCAGGTGGTCGCAGACGTCGGGCTCCAGCCAGGGCACCTGCGGCGGGCCGCTGCGGCTCTGCCAGACCAGATCCCAGGCCCGCCCCTCGTCCACGTGTCCGGTCACCAGTTCGGCGGCCCGCCTGAGCTGGGCCTCGTACGCGCCCCCCGCCGGCCCCGCCGTGCGGGCCATGGAGACGGGGATGCTGTGCGCGGTGAACACGAGGCGGGCCTGCTCGCGGGCGTCGGCGGGCAGCCGGCCGAGGGCCTCGCGGGTGTGGTCGGCCATCGCCGCGATGAACCCGGGGTGGTCGTAGTAGTGGCGGAGCTTGACGATCTCGGGGGCGCCGGGGACGGCGGCGCGGGCACGGGCGATGTCGTCGAGATACTGCCGGCAGCTCGAGTAGGAGCTGTAGGCCGCGGTGACGAAGGCCGCCGCCTTGCGGACGCCGTCCTCCTTCATCCGCCGGACCGTGTCCTCGAGGAACGGGTGCCAGTTGCGGTTGCCCCAGTAGACCGGCAGGTCCACGTCGAGCGCGGCGATCAGGTCGCGGCACTGCTGGTTGATCGGGCTGACCCCGCCGAACCCCTGGTAGTGCGCCTCGACCTCCAGCAGCCGCTCGCGCGGCACGCCCCGGCCGCGCACGACGTTCTCCAGGAACGGCATGACGTCCTCGGGCTTCTCCGGCCCCCCGAAGGAGACGACGAGCAGGGCGTCGTATCCGTTGCTGCTCCCCATGCGCCACACCTTACGCGGACGGTGCGACGGTTCCGTCCGCGCCTATATGGCTTGGGAGGTGCGTGCGTCAGCGAGTAGGTTCGAGCGGTGAGCCAATTTCCGGACATCCGCGAATACATGGCCCTGCCGCGCGTGAACGCCCTGCGGCTGTCGCCCGACGGGACCCGGCTCGTGTCCGTGGTCCAGTCGCTGAACCCCGACGGCAAGTCGTACGGCACCGCGCTGTGGGAGATCCCCCAGGACCCCGGAGGCGAGCCCCGCCGGCTGACCCGGTCGGCGAAGGGGGAGGCCGGGGCCGAGTTCGCCTCCGACGGGACCCTGTTCTTCGTCTCCCGGCGGCCCGACGAGACGGCCAAGGAGAGCGGCGGCGACACCGCCGCCCTGTGGCTGCTGCCCGAGCGCGGCGAGCCGGTGCGCGTCGCCACCCGCCCCGGCGGCATCGGCGGCGTACGGGCGGCGGGCGGCGTGGTCGTCTACACCTCCGAGGTGCTGCCCGGCGACGCCGCCACCGAGGAGGATCGCCGCAAGGCCCGCGAGGAGGCCGGGGTCAGCGCGATCCTGCACGAGGGCTACCCGGTGCGCTACTGGGACCACGACCTCGGCCCGGCGGAGACGCGGTTCTTCACCGGCCGTGCCGTACGCGAGGGCCTGGAGGACGTGCGCGACCTCACGCCCGGGTCGGGCGGCGGGCTGCGCGACGCCTCGTTCGACCTGACGCCCGACGGTTCGTCCGTGATCAGCAGCTGGCAGGTGTTCCTGCCGAACGGGGACGTCCGTACGGACCTGGTCGCGATCGACGTCGCGGACGGGTCGCGGCGCACGATCGCGACGTCCGAGGAGCACGACTTCGCCGGGCCGGTGAAGGTGTCGCCCGACGGGCGGCGGGTCGCCTGCGTACGGGAGCGGCACGGCACCGAGGAGACGCCGGTCGCGCTCGACCTGTGGGTGATCGACCTGGCCACCGGTGAAGGGCGCGCGGTCGCCGAGGAGGTCTTCCCCGCCTCGGTCGCGTGGGCGCCCTCCTCACGGGAGCTGTTCTTCGCCGCCGACCACCGGGGCCGCCGGCCGATCTTCCGCGCCACCCTGGACGGCGCGGTCAGCAGGCTGACCTCGGACGACGGCGCGTACGCCGAGCTGTGCCCGGCCCCCGACGGCTCGGTCTACGCCCTGCGAGGCGCGATCGACTCGCCGCCGCGGCCGGTGCGGATCGCGGCCGACGGCTCGGTGACGACACTGCCCTCGCCCACGCCGCCGCTGGACCTGCCCGGCACGCTGACCGAGGTGACCGCGACGGCCGAGGACGGGACCGAGATCCGGGGCTGGCTGGTCGTCCCCGCGGACGCGAGCGCCGAGGACCCGGCGCCGTTCCTGCTGTGGATCCACGGCGGCCCGCTGTCGAGCTGGAATGACTGGAACTGGCGCTGGAGCCCCTGGATCATGGCCAGGCACGGCTACGCGGTGCTGCTGCCCGACCCCTGCCTGTCCACCGGGTACGGCCAGGACATGATCAAGCGGGGCTGGGGCGACTGGGGGCCGGTGACCCACGCCGACCTCATGGCGATCACCGACGAGTGCCTCAAGCGGCCGGAGATCGACGAGCAGCGGACGGCGGCGATGGGCGGCTCGTTCGGCGGCTACATGGCCAACTGGGTCGCCGGGCACACCGACCGGTTCCAGGCCATCGTGACGCACGCCTCGCTGTGGAACCTGGACCAGTTCGCGGGCACCACCGACGGCGCGAACTACTGGCAGCGGGAGTTCGGCGCCCTCGGGTCCGCCCGCTACGCCCGGCTGTCGCCCCACCGGTGGCTCGGCGAGATAAGGACGCCGATGCTGGTGATCCACGGCGACAAGGACTACCGCGTGCCGATCGGCGAGGGTCTGCGGCTGTGGTGGGACCTCCAGCGCTCGGGGGTCGAGTCGAAGTTCCTCTACTTCCCCGACGAGAACCACTGGGTGCTCAAGCCCGGCAACGGTATCGCCTGGTACGAGACCGTTCTGGCCTTCCTCGCGCAGCACGTCCTGGGCGAGGAGTGGACCCGCCCGCCGTCCCTGAGCTGACCGTTGGATGGCGGTACATCCTGGTTTGGGAGGATGTCATCCGTGCGGCCGACGCCCGAGCCGGGCGCCGGCCGCTTCGGTGTGAGCACGTACGAGGAGGGGGCAGGCCAGGATGGACGAGCGGGAGTACCGGCATGACCGCACGCGGGTGGAGGAGCTGCTGGAGCTGGCGGCCGGCATAGCGGAGGAGGCCGGCCAGATGCTCCTCGCCAAGCGGCCCGCGCGGCCCGAGGTGCTCGCCACCAAGTCGAGCCCCACCGACGTCGTCACCGCGCTCGACCGGGCCGCGGAGGAACTGATCCGCGGCAGGATCGCCGAGGCCAGGCCACACGACGCGATCCTCGGCGAGGAGGGCGGCGACACCCCCGGCGAGGGCGGCGTCCGGTGGGTCGTCGACCCCATCGACGGCACGGTCAACTTCCTGTACGGCCTGCCGGACTGGGCGGTCAGCATCGGCGTCGAGGTGGACGGCGAGATCGTCGCCGGAGCGGTGCACAACGTGCCCCGCGGCGAGTTGTTCACCGCGTCGAAGGGCGGCGGCGCCTGGCTGAGGGGTGAGCGGCTGACCTGCAACACCGGCGTCCCGCTGGCCAAGGCCCTCGTCGCCACCGGGTTCGGCTACGCGGCCGGGCGGCGCCGGGTGCAGGCCGAGGTGCTGGCGCAGGTGGTGCCACAGGTCAGGGACATCCGGCGCGGCGGCTCGTGCGCGGTCGATCTCTGCTCCGTCGCCGCGGGCCGGGTCGACGCCTACTACGAGCGCGGCACCAACTACTGGGACCACGCGGCGGCGGGCCTGATCGCCGTGGAGGCCGGGGCCCGCATCGGCGGCCTGAACGGCAGGCCGGTCAGCCCCGACATGGCGCTGTGCGCGGCCCCGGGGCTCTTCGAGGAACTGCACGACCTGCTCGTCCCCCTCGACCCCGAGCGCGACTGACGCGCCCGCTTGGGCCGCCCCTCCTCGGCCGCGTACCCGACGGGCGATGGAGGGGCGGCCCGCCCGGTCCAGCGGGTGGCCGTTCGGTCAGCCGCGCTGCTTCCTGTTGGCTAGTCGCGCTGCGCCGTGCTGTTCAGTCGCGCTGCTCCCTGCCGCCGAGGCCGAACTCCCGAGCGACGTCCTCGACGTTGGCGAAGGTCCGGTCCGGCAGCGCACGCAGGGCGGACAGCACCCCGTCCGGCGCCGACTCGGACTCGGCGCGGGCCAGCAGGTCCTGCCGGCTCGCCGGGAAGACGTGCGTTCCGCTGATCCACCGCGCGAGATCGCTGCGGCTGTCCACCTCCTGCCTGCTCAGGCCCTCCGGCGAGCCCGGCTCGTGCTCCTGGGCGGGCCGGTCGCGTTCGATGCCGCCCTGTTCCATGGCGATCCACCTCTCGTAGTTGCGTGACGCTGCGGAGACGACGGCTCTACCCGCCCCCTTGACGGCAAACCCGCCGCCTCCCCGCGGCCGCACTCACCTGCGCGAATTCGCCGCGGCCCGGCCCGCATGCCCTCTCGGCTCCTGGGTACGCGGCGCGAGGAGGCCGAAGCGACACGGAAGGAGCGCCGACATGGCGATGCCGGAGGAGAGCGCGCCCAAGACCGACCAGAACGACGCTGCCCTGTCCCAGCAGGCCGCGCCCGCCCGGCCGGAGGACACCCGGCCGGAGCCGGAGGACACCGAGATGGCCGCCAAGCTCAAGGAGGCCATGTCCGAGGCCGACGTGGACCGCGACGACTTCGGGTGACGCCGGTGACGGATCGTCGGGGCGGACCGCGGAGTGAGGAGCAGACCACGACGGCCCAGGGCCGGAGACGGACCGCGCGGCTTCGACTCAGGGCGGTCGATCACCCGCACGTCGCAGTCGCCGTGAATTCACGTGGAGTTCGCGCTGACTTCGCCCGGTGCACAGGCGAGGGGGCCCGCCGCACGGCGGGCCCCCTCGTCAGTGTCGGTTCCGGTTAGCGCTGGATGGAAATGCCGTGATCCTCGGCGAGGCGGTGCAGGTCCTCGATCTCGGCGGTGAGGGTGTCGGCGAGGAAGTCGTCCCCGCTCGTGGTGGCCTCTTCAAGACCCTTGTAGGCCTGGTCGAGCCTGGTTTCGATCGTGGTCGTGAACTCGCCCATCTCACCTTCTTTCTCAGGGGGCGAAACGTGTCACGGGGGCTCCGGCGCGGATCCTGCGGAGAGGCGCGCCCTTCCCCGGCACACGACAATGGAGGGTGTCCGAGGCCTTACCCATGTCCGGACCGACCGCAAACCTGTGAATTTCTGTGCTCTACGTCACGTAGAGCGCCGGAACCGCTTACCAGCGGCTTACGTCGAATATGGCCACAATGAGGGGCGTCGTACCAGCTAGGAGGACTTGATGCGCGTGCTTGTGGTGGAGGACGAGCGGGTGCTCGCGGACGCGATCGCCACCGGACTCCGCCGGGAGGCGATGGCCGTGGACGTCGCCTACGACGGCGCCGCCGCCTTGGAGAAGACCGGCTACATCGACTACGACGTGATCGTGCTCGACCGCGACCTGCCCAAGGTGCACGGCGACGAGGTGGCCCGCCGCCTGGTCGCCCAGCGATCGGCCTCGCGGATCATCATGCTCACGGCCGCGGGCGACGTGGATGACAAGGTCGAGGGCCTGGAGCTGGGCGCCGACGACTACCTGGCCAAGCCGTTCGTGTTCATGGAACTCGTGGCCCGGGTGCGCGCGCTCGGCCGCAGGTCCGCGCCGCCGCTGCCGCCCGTGCTCGAACGCGCCGGCGTCCGGCTCGACCCCGGCAGGCGTCAGGTGACGAGGGACGGGGTCGAGGTCCACCTCACCAAGAAGGAGTTCGCGGTGCTGGAGGAGCTGATGCGGGCCGAGGGCGCCGTCGTCAGCCAGGAGGACCTGCTCGACAAGGCGTGGGACGAGAACATCGACCCGTTCACCAACGTGGTCAGGGTGACCATGATGACCTTGCGCAAGAAGCTGGGCGATCCGCCGGTCATCGAGACCGTGCCCGGTGTCGGATACCGGCTGTGACGACCCACGCCGCCGCCACGTCCCGGGAGAGGGGGCCCTGTGACCGAACCGCGTGACGCCTCCGAGAGGGGGACGCCCCGGATCCTCCCGCCGCCCGGCGAATCGGACACCGCCACGACCTCGCCGGACGTGGCGGCTCCGGCCGGCGGCCAGGCCCCGGCGGCTCCCACGCGCCGGATGTCGAACCCGATGGGCACCGGCCCCTATCGCAGCCAGGTGCCGCCGCCGCCCAGCGGGCCGCCCGCCTGGGACGGCCCGCCGCCCCTGGTCGCCCACCCCGTGCAGCGGGGCACCCTGCTCAACGAGATCAAGTCGCTGCAGAACCGCGTCAGCATCCGCTGGCGCCTGACCCTCACGTACGCCGCGCTGGTCTTCGTCGCCGGCGCGCTGCTGGTGCTGGTCATGTACGTGCTGATCGGCCAGGCGATCGACATCGGCTGGCAGAGTGCGCCGCAGATCATCTTCCCGCGCGGGAGCGTGCCGCAGGAGTGGATCGACGAGGTCAACCACCAGTTCGCCCAGTCGCAGGCGGAGGTCACCGCGGTGGCGCGGGCCGAGCTGCTGAAGCGGGCGCTGCTGGCGCTGCTGGGTGTGGGGATCCTGGCGCTGATGCTGGGATACGTCGTGGCGGACCGGGCGCTGCGGCCCGTCATCAAGATGACGGCGACCGCGCGGAAGCTCTCGGAGACCTCGCTCGCCCACGAGCGCATCGACCTCCAGGGCCCCGACGACGAGCTGAAGGAGCTGGCCGACACCTTCGACGCGATGCTCACCCGGCTCAACACCGCCTTCGACGCGCAGCGGAGGTTCGTGGACAACGCCTCCCACGAGCTGCGGACGCCACTGGCGATCAACCGTACGGTGCTGGAGGTGGCCCTGTCCGACCCCGAGGCGTCGGACGATCTCAAAGTGCTCGGGCGCACGCTCCTGGGCACCACCGCACGCAACGAGCGGCTGATCGAGGGCCTGCTGCTGCTCGCCCGCAGCGAGCGCGAGCTGTCGGTGCGAAAGCCCGTGGACGTCCAGGAGGTCGCCAGGACGGCGGTGGAGCAACTGGCCCCCTACGCCGAGGAAGAGGGTGTCACGGTCGAGCACGACCTCCACCCGGCGGCCACGACGGGCGACCCCGTTCTCATCGAACGCTGTGTCTCCAACCTCGTCGAGAACGGCATCAAGCACAATCTCGGAGAGTCCGGAAAAGTATGGGTCCGGACGGGAATTGTCGACGGGGGTGCGGTTGTTCAGGTCGCGAACACGGGACCGCACGTTCCCGCGTACGAGGTGGAGAGCCTGTTCGAGCCGTTCCGGCGGCTGAATGCCGATCGGGTTCAGTCCGCCAAGGGCGCGGGTCTCGGCCTGTCCATCGTGCGCGCGATCGTCCGCGCGCATGGCGGAACGGTCGCCGCCGTCCCCCGCGACGGGGGTGGTCTCGTGGTGACGGTGCGTCTGTCCGGAGCCGGGGCATCTCCGGGGACGCCGCAGTCGGCGCGCTGATGGAGCGTGCGCGCCGCACATGTGGTTGGATGTGCCGTCGAACGCGGTGGGGATACCGCCGATACTGTGGTTTTCGCCATATTTGGCTAACCGCAGCCCCCGGCGGGACGCCCCTCGCGTGTCGGAAGGTTCAGTGTTCGTTCAAGCGGGTACCGAATGCACAATTTACCGGCCCCCGCGGGCACAACACCGGCCTTCCGAGCGTTATCCACGCGCGACACAGGCGCAGGCAGATAGATGAGGGGGATGGAGTAGCAGATGGCTACCGACTACGACAGCCCGCGTAAGACCGACGACGACCTCAACGAGGACAGCCTTCAGGAACTCCAGGCGCGTAGGAGCGACAAGTCGTCGGGCAGCATCGACATCGACGAGACCGATCTGGCCGAGTCGCTGGAGTTGCCGGGGGCGGATCTGTCGAACGAGGAGCTCTCGCTGCGGGTGATTCCTCGGCAGGCCGACGAATTCACCTGCTCGCGGTGCTTCCTGGTGCACCACCGCAGCCAGCTGGCCTCGGAGAAGAACGGCCAGCAGGTTTGCCGCGAGTGCGCCGCCTAGGAGACCCTTGGGAGGGTCCGTGACTTCAGCAGCGGATGAATCAAACAACGAGGTGGCCGACCTTGTCGGCAAACTCGTCGCCCCTGAGGAGACGGACGGGGCCGAGCGGCGTCGGCTGCTCGGCCGCCTCAGCGGGGCCTTGGCAAGGTCCGCCAGGAAGGCACGCGAACGGGGAGTCGGCCGGGGCCGATGGCTGGCCGACGTCTTCATGAACATCGCCCCGCGGTTACCGATCAGGGACTACGAGACGCTGCGGGAACACCACTACGGGCTCACCGGCGAGCAGCTCGCCGACGACCTCGTCCGCACCGCCGCGAAGGCGACGACGGCGGTCGGCGCGGTCGGCGGAGCGCTCGCCGCGGCCGAGTTCGCCGCCCCGCCGCTCCTGCTGTCCGCGCCCGCTCAGATCGTGGCGGAGACGCTGGTCGTCGCGGCCATCGAAGTGAAACTCCTCGCCGAACTGCACGAGGTGTACGGCGTGCAGGTCCCCGGCAACGGCACCCAGAGGGCGACCGCGTTCGCGCTCGCCTGGTCGAAGCAGCGGGGCGTCAACCCCCTCGCCCCCGGTTCGGCCACGATAGCGCTCGGGACCGCCACCAAGACCGCGCTGCGCAACCGCCTGATGCGCACGCTCGGCCGCCACCTCACCACGCTCGGCCCGTTCCTCACCGGCGCCGTGGCCGGCGGCGCGCTGAACCGGGCCGCCACCAAGAAGCTCGCCGCCGCCGTGCGCGCGGATCTGCGCCGCCAGCGCGCCCTGCCCCCCGGCTGACGCCCCTGCCACCCCGGCTGATCCCCCGTCTTGGTCCTCGGGGGAAGCGCGGCGGTCCTGGTGTCCGTCCCAATCGGCACTCTCCGGCCGTCCTGATCTTCCAGATAGGGAAGTGTCACCGGTTGGTCTAAACCTCTTGCCGACCCCATATGAGCTGCGTGAGATCATTCTCACAGCCACAGGCGTGGATTGTGCACGTTCTTACGGGTATGGGGGTCACTGGTGACTTTCCGTATGGTGGTCACAGGCGACCACCTGGAGGGGATTCATGCGTGGCACCAGCTCTTTTCTGATCGTCGCGAACCGGCTGCCGGTCGATCGCGTGGGCGAGAACGAATGGCGGCGCAGCCCGGGCGGGCTCGTGACCGCCATCGCGCCCGTCATGCAACGTCGTGACGGGGCCTGGCTCGGCTGGACCGGGGCGGCGGGAGAGGAGCTGAAGCCCTTCGACCACGACGGGATGCACCTGATCCCCATCCCGCTGTCCCAGCTCGAGGTCGAGCTGTACTACGAGGGCTTCTCCAACGCCACCCTGTGGCCGCTCTATCACGACGTGGTCGCCACGCCCGTCTACTCGCGCGTGCTCTGGGACGCGTACCGGGCGGTCAACGACCGGTTCGCCCGCGCGGCCGCGGACGCCGCCGCGCCCGGCGCGGTCGTCTGGGTGCAGGACTACCAGCTCCAGCTCGTGCCCGCGATGCTGCGCAAGCTGCGGCCCGATCTGAAGATCGGGTTCTTCCTGCACATCCCGTTCCCGCCGGGCGAGCTGTTCTACCAGCTGCCCTGGCGCAACGAGATCCTCGAAGGACTGCTCGGGGCCGATCTCGTCGGCTTCCAGCGGCCGGGCGGCGCCGCCAACTTCCTGCGCCTGTGCCGCCGCCTCCTCGGCGTGCAGTACCTCCGCAACGAGATCCAGCTCGAAGACCGGACGGTCCGTGCCGAGTCGTTCCCGATCTCGGTCGACTTCGGCGAGCTGGACCAGCTCGTCCGCGAGCCGGGCGTCCAGCAGCGGGCCAAGGAGATCCGCGCCGAGCTGGGCGACCCCGAGCACGTGCTGCTCGGCGTCGACCGCCTCGACTACACCAAGGGCATCGGCCAGCGGCTCAAGGCGTTCGGCGAGCTGCTCGACGACGGCGCGATCAAACCGGACGAGGCGGTCTTCGTACAGGTCGCCACGCCCACCCGCGAGCGGGTCGCCGAGTACATCCGCCTGCGCAACGACATCGAGCTGCGGGTGGGCCGCATCAACGGCGAGCACGGCGTGCTCGGCCGCATGCCGATCTCCTACCTCCACCAGTCGTACAACAAGGAGGAGCTGGCGGCGCTCTACTGCGCGGCCGACGTCATGGTCGTCACGCCGCTGCGCGACGGCATGAACCTCGTCGCCAAGGAGTACGTCGCCTGCCGCCACGACCTGCGCGGGGCGCTCGTGCTGAGCGAGTTCGCCGGGGCGGCCGACGAGCTGCGCCAGGCCTACATGGTCAACCCGTACGACATCGCCGGCATGAAGCGGACGATGCTGGCGGCGATGCGGGCGACCCCGCACGAGCTGGCGCGCCGGATGCGCTCGCTCAGGCGCAGGGTCGCGACCTACGACGTGGACAGGTGGGCCAGCGACTTCCTCACGGCACTGGAGTCCGGGGAACCGGCCGCTCCTAGGGAGTGAGGTCCCGGGCGGCGTCCTTCCAGGAGCGCCACTTCTTCGCCGCCGACCGCGTGACGACGATCCGCGTGATCTCCATGCCCAGGCCCATCACCACGGCGTACGCGATCGCCTCGCCGAGCCCGATGTCGGGGGAGTCGGCGCTCGCCGGCGGCTTCTTGCCGGTCGCCTTCTCCCACGCGAACGACAGCACCTTGCGCGAGCAGAAGCCCACCGCCAGGCCGAGCAGGCCGCCGACGATCCGCCACTGCATGTCGGGCTTGTCCGTCGCGCCGAGTTCGCGCTTGGCCTCCCGAGCCATGTCCGCCATGATTCCTCCTCGATAACGACCTTAGTGTCTCCCCGCGGGGTGACGGTCCACGCCATACCATGTGGTGGCATGACCGAACAGCGACTCCCCGCAGCCATGCCCGAGAAACCCACACTCGACGGCTTGGAGGCGGTATGGGTAGCGCGCTGGGAGGCCGAGGGCACCTACCGGTTCGACCGGTCCCGGGGCAGGGACGAGGTCTACTCCATCGACACCCCGCCGCCCACCGTGTCCGGGTCCCTTCACGTGGGGCACGTCTTCTCCTACACGCACACGGACACGATCGCCCGCTACCAGCGGATGCGGGGGCGCGAGGTCTTCTACCCGATGGGGTGGGACGATAACGGCCTGCCCACCGAGCGCCGCGTGCAGAACCACTTCGGCGTGCGCTGCGACCCCTCCATGCCGTACGACCCGGACTTCACGCCGCCGGAGAAGCCGGACGCCAAGCGGCAGGTGCCGATCTCCCGCCGCAACTTCATCGAGCTGTGCGAACGGCTGACCGCCGAAGACGAGAAGGCGTTCGAGGAGCTGTGGCGGCGCCTCGGTCTGTCGGTGGACTGGTCGATGACCTACGCGACCATCGACGCCAATGCCCGGGCGGCATCCCAGCGCGCGTTCCTGCGCAACCTCGCCCGCGGCGAGGCGTACGTGGCCGAGGCCCCGACCCTGTGGGACGTGACGTTCCGCACGGCCGTGGCCCAGGCCGAGTTGGAGGACCGGGAGTGGCCCGGCGCCTTCCACCGCATCGGGTTCGAGCGGACGCCCGGCGAGGGCGGTTCGGTGTGGATCGAGACGACCCGGCCCGAGCTGATCCCGGCCTGCGTGGCGCTGGTCGCCCACCCCGACGACGAGCGCTACCGGCCGCTGTTCGGCACCACCGTCCGCACCCCGGTCTTCGGTGTCGAGGTGCCGGTCGTGGCCCACCACCTCGCCGAGCCCGACAAGGGCTCCGGCATCGCGATGATCTGCACCTTCGGCGACGTCACCGACGTCACCTGGTGGCGCGAGCTCGACCTGCCCACCCGGCCGGTGATCGGCTGGGACGGCCGCCTGCTTCCCGAGCCGCCCCACGGCGTGCCCGCCGAGCCGTACGCCGAGCTGGCCGGAAAGACGGTGCACAGCGCACGCGAGCGCATCGTGGAGATGCTGCGCGAGGCCGGCCACCTGGACGGCGAGCCGCGCAAGATCCAGCGGCCGGTCAAGTTCTACGAGAAGGGCGACCGGCCCCTCGAGATCGTCACCACCCGGCAGTGGTACATCCGCAACGGCGGCAGGGACGCCAAGCTGCGCGCCGAGCTGCTGGAGCGCGGCCGGGAGCTGGAGTGGCACCCGCCGCACATGCGGGTCAGGTACGACAACTGGGTGGAGGGCCTGGCGGGCGACTGGCTGATCTCCCGCCAGCGGTTCTTCGGCGTGCCGATCCCGGTCTGGTATCCGCTCGACGCCGACGGTGAGCCGATCTACGAGGCGCCGATCGTCCCGCCCGAGTCGGCGCTGCCGGTCGACCCGTCCAGCGACGTGCCGCCCGGCTTCTCCGAGGACCAGCGGGGCAAGCCGCTCGGCTTCACCGCCGACCCCGACGTCATGGACACCTGGGCGACCTCCTCGCTGAGCCCGCAGATCGCCGCCGGGTGGGAGCGCGACGACGACCTGTTCCGCCGCGTGTTCCCGATGGACCTGCGACCCCAGGCCCACGAGATCATCCGTACCTGGCTGTTCTCCACGGTCGTGCGGGCACATCTGGAGCACGGCGGGCTGCCCTGGCGGCACGCGGCGATCTCCGGGTGGATCCTCGACCCCGACCGCAAGAAGATGTCGAAGTCCAAGGGCAACGTGGTCACGCCCATGGGCCTGCTGGAGGAGTACGGCTCCGACGCGGTCCGCTACTGGGCGGCGAGCGGGCGTCCCGGCACCGACACGGCGTTCGACACCGGGCAGATCAAGATCGGCCGCCGGCTGGCCATCAAGATCCTCAACGCGTCGAAGTTCGTGCTCGGCTTCCGGTCCGAGGGCGGCGGCGAGGTCACCGAGCCGGTCGACCTGTCCATGCTGGCCGCGCTGGGGGCGGTCGTCGCCGAGGCCACCGAGGCGTTCGAGGCGTACGACTACACCCGGGCGCTGGAACGGACCGAACGCTTCTTCTGGTCGTTCTGCGACGACTACGTGGAGCTGGTCAAGGCCCGCGCGTACGACGGGGACGCCTCGGCCGTCGCCGCCCTGCGGCGGGCGCTCGATGTGCTGCTGCGGCTGTTCGCGCCGTTCCTGCCGTTCGTGGCCGAGGAGGTCTGGTCGTGGTGGCGGGAGGGCTCGGTGCACCGTGCCGCCTGGCCGTTCCCTGACGAGCTGCCCGAGGCGCGGCACGGCGACCCCGCGGTGCTGGACGCCGTGGCGGAGGTGCTCCGCCGGGTGCGGCGGGCCAAGTCCGAGGCGCGGCTGTCGATGCGGGCCGAGGTCGCCCGGCTGACCGTGTCGGGGGACCGGGCGGACCTCGTCCGGCCGGCCCAGGACGACCTGTGCGCGGCCGGCAACGTCGAGGAGTTCGTCCTCGAACCCGGTGACGGCCCGCTCGACGCGGTCGCGGAACTGACCGCCTGAGGCCACCGCCGGCCACCGCCGTGCCCGCGTGGTGACGACGGTGGCCGGCGACGCTTGGGACGTTCCAGGGCGCTCCCGGACGTTTCGGCACGGTGACGGCCTGCGGCCGGGGGCCCGCGGCGGGGGCGCGGCGAGACGACCTCCATGCGCGGGTAAAACGACTGCGCGTCCCGCCCGCCGACATGCCAGGCTGGATCCGTGATCCCGTCTAACCGCAGTACCACCGAGAGGGTTCCGCCGACGCTGGCCACGATGGCCGCGTGGAGCTGGCGGTTGCTGCTGCTCGGCGCGATGGTCTACTTCCTGTGGCAGATCATCGGCAGGATCAGCTTCGTCGTCATGCCGGTGGTGGTCGCGCTGCTGCTCGCGGCCCTGCTTTATCCGCTGACCCGGCGGCTGCGCACCGCCGGGCTGCGGCCGATCTACGCGACGTGGATCACGATGCTGCTCGGCCTCGCGCTGATCGTCGGCATCGGGTTCCTGATCGGCGTGCGGGCGAACGAGGAGTTCCCCCGGCTGGTCCTGCAGATCCAGGTCACCGTGCGCAACGTCCAGGACTGGCTGCTGCACGGCCCCCTCCACCTGAAGGAGGCGCAGATCGCCGACTTCGTGGACCAGCTCAGCAGCCAGATCACCCAATATCGCAGTCAGATCACCAGTACGGTGCTGAGCGGCGCCACCGCGGTCGTCGAGGTGCTCACCTCCATCGTGCTGATCCTCTTCGTGACCTTCTTCCTGCTGAAGGACGGCGACCGGATCTGGGCCTGGTTCCTGCGCGCCTTCGGCGGCGCCGCGCCGCGCGTGGACCGGGCGGGCCGCGCCGCCTGGGCGACGATCTCCCACTACGTGCACGGCACGGTCGCCGTCGCGGCCATCCACGGGCTCGTGATCGGAGTGGTGCTCGCAGGGATGCGGGTGCCGCTGTGGGCGCCCCTCGCGGTGCTGGTCTTCCTGGCCAGCTTCATCCCGATCGTCGGCATCCTGTTCGCGGGCAGCATCGCGACGCTGGTCACCTTCGGCTCCCAGGGCTGGGTGTACGCGCTGATCTTCGTGGGCATCCTCGTGGTCGAGCAGCAGCTGGAAAACCACGTGCTCCAGCCGCTCATCGTGGGCCGGGCCCTGGAGTTCCACCCTCTGGCGATCATCCTCGTCCTCGCGGTGGGCGGCGTGCTCGGCGGCATCGCGGGCGCCGTGGTGGCGGTGCCGCTCACGGCGGTCATCTACCGCGCGCTGCCCGAGTTGCGCCGCGGCCAGCCCGCCATCGAACCACCGGCCGAAGGCGCGCCCGGCGCCGCGGAGGCCGGAGCCGGGGACGCGGCCCCGGAGCCCGGCGCCGTGGAGCCCGCGCCCTCCCACGCGTCTCAGCCCGCCTCCTCCGGGCAGGGCGCGCAGGAGCCGGAGACGGCACGCCCGCCCTCCGGAGCGGGAGAGGCGGTGTCCCCCCAGCGCAACGGGTAGGGTCTTGCCCCATGAGCGTCGAGATCCTGATCCACCGGCTCGACCCGGACCTTCCGCTCCCGTCGTACGCCCATCCGGGCGACGCCGGGGCCGACCTGTACGCGGCGGAGGACGTGGAGTTGCTGCCCGGCGAGCGGGCGGTCGTGCGGACCGGCGTCGCCATCGCGCTGCCGGACGGGTACGCCGCCTTCGTCCATCCGCGTTCGGGCCTGGCGGCCCGGCACGGTGTCACGCTGGTCAACGCGCCCGGCACGATCGACGCGGGCTACCGGGGCGAGATCAAGGTGACGATGATCAACACCGACGCCAAGGACGCGGTGCGGCTCCGGCGCGGCGACCGAATCGCCCAGCTCGTCGTCCAGCGGGTGGAACGGGCGGCGTTCTACGAGGTCGACCGATTGCCTGGCTCCGTACGGGGCACGAACGGATTCGGCTCGACGGGGAGCTGACACCGCGGGGCCCGGGAACCGGGCCACGATGCGAGGAGAGTGAGAGAAGTGTTGCGACGCCGGCGACGCGCGGAGGAGGAGACCGCACCAGCCGTCGTGCGGGAGGAGAGTCCCGGCCCGGCGCGGACGGCGGGCCCCTGGGACGCCGATGACGACTATCCGGAGGCCGAGCGGGTGGACCTGGGAGGCCTGCGCCTGCCCGTCGGTCCCGGATTCGAGATCCAGCTCAGCATGGCGGGCGACCAGGTCGACGGTGTGATCGTCCTGGTCGAGGAGAGCGCCCTGCAGGTGAACGCCTTCGCCGCGCCCAAGCGCAGCGGGATCTGGGACGAGGTGCGGGCCGAGCTCGCCCGTGAGGTGGTGGCCGCCGGAGGCTCGGCCGAGGACCGGGACGGGCCCTTCGGGCCCGAGATCGCGGCCGAGGTGCCCGTGCAGGGCCAGGCACAGGGACGGCAGCCGGTGCGCTACCTCGGCGTCGACGGGCCGCGCTGGTTCCTCCGCGCCGTGATCAGCGGCAGGGCGGCGGTCGACCCGGAGGCGGCGCGCATCCTGGAGGACGTCGTGCGCGACATCGTCGTCGTGCGCGGCGACGAGCCGATGCCGCCCAGGGAGGCGATCCAGCTCCGCCTGCCCGCCGAGGCCCGGCAGGCCGTGGAGGAGCGACAGGGACCCCGGCGCGAGGAGCTCCGGCCCTTCGAACGCGGTCCGGAGATCAGCGAGATCCGCTGACGCCCGTCCGGTGCGCGCCGGTTGACCGAATCGGGGAGCAAGCCCTGCCCTGACCGTCCTTCTGGCCCGCAGGCGGCTCACGTATGCTGCGGTGGGAAACGACCGGCCTAGGCTGGAGCCAGGACGACGAATCCCCCCGAAGGGGATCGCGAGCGAGGAAGCTGGGTGAGTGACCGATGGGCACGCCGGAGCCTGCCAGACGCGGCGGACTGCGGGGCTTCTTCCGAAGGCTGACCACCAGCCAGGCCGAGCTGGAGGCCGCCGAGCTCCAGGAGGACCTGGAGCAGCAGGGGGCCACTCCCATCGCCCGGTGCGGCGAGCGTCAGCGGACGTGTGTGGCGGGCACGCTGCGCACCGTGACCCTCCGCCCGCGCGGCGGCGCGCCCGCCCTCGAGGCGGAGCTGTACGACGGGTCGGACGTGATCGACCTGGTCTGGCTCGGCCGCCGGAAGATCGCCGGCATCGAACCGGGCCGGGTGGTGCGGGCCGAAGGGCTGGTCAGCGTCCAGGACGGCCGCAAGGTGATGTTCAACCCCCGCTACGAGCTACGCCCGGCCGGTGGCCCTTGATCTCTCAGGAGACCGTATGAGCACAGCGGACATGACGGCCCCCGGGGCGCACGCCACCGTCGAGGCGGCGGTCCGCGCCCAGATGAGCAAGGCGCTGGGCGGCAGGCGCGGGATCGTCGAGGCGGCGGTGCCCACACTCGCCTTCACCGGCACGTGGATGGGCACCAACGAGCTGAAGACCTCGCTGATCGTCGGCATCGCCTCTGCGGTGGCGCTCCTGCTGGTGCGGCTCGCGCAGCGCACGACGCCGCAGTTCGTGCTCAACAGCCTCGTCGGCATCGGGATCGGCGCGTTCTTCGCGGCCCGCACCGGCGACGCCAAGGACGTGTTCCTGCCGGGGATCCTCTACAACGCGGCCTACGCCGCCGGCATGCTGCTGTCGATCGTGGTCCGCTGGCCGATCGTGGGCTTCCTGATCGGCTCGGTGACTGGGGACCCGACGGCCTGGCACAACGACTCCGCGCTGGTCCGGCTGTGCTCGCGGCTCACATGGCTGCTCATGCTGCCCTGCCTGCTGCGGGTGGTGGTCCAGCTGCCGCTCTACTGGGCGGACCAGGTGACCGCCCTCGGCGTGGCCAAGATCGCTCTGGGCTGGCCGCTGCAGGTCGCGGGGCTGGCCGCGATGGTGTGGGTGCTCGCCCGGGGCCGCACCCCGATCGAGCCGCCGGCGCAGCCGACCGTCTGACGATCACGCAAGAACGACTCAGGCCCCGGGCGCGTGCCCGGGGCCTGAGTCGTGTGCGGATCAGGGACGTTCGTGGGCCGACAGCAGTTCGGTGAGCTCGTGCTCGACCTCCTGGCTGGCCACGAACAGCAGCTCGTCGCCGGCCTCCAGCGGGTCGTCGGCCGAGGGGACCAGCACCCGGCCCTCGCGCAGGATCGCCACGAGGGCGGCGTCCACCGGCCACGGCACCGAGCCCGCCCGCTGGCCGACCACCGGGGCGTCCTCGGCCAGTGTGAGCTCCACCAGGTTGGCCTGGCCCTGCCGGAAGGTCATCAGCCGCACCAGGTCGCCGACGCTGACCGCCTCCTCGACCAGGGCCGACAACAGGCGCGGGGTGGAGACGGCGACGTCCACGCCCCACGACTCGTTGAACAGCCACTCGTTCTTGGGGTGGTTGACCCGGGCGACCACCCGCGGCACGCCGTACTCGGTCTTGGCGAGCAGCGAGACCACGAGATTGACCTTGTCGTCGCCGGAGGCGGCGATCACGACCTGGCAGCTGTTCAGCCCGGCCTCGTCCAGCGAGGAGATCTCGCAGGCGTCGGCCAGCAGCCACTCGGCGCGCGGCACGCTGTCGATCTTTATGGCGCGGGGGTCGATGTCGATGAGCAGGACCTCGTGGCCGTTCTCCAGGAGCTCCGCGGCGATGGAGCGGCCGACGGCTCCGGCGCCGGCGATGGTGACGCGCATCAGTGCTCCTCGTCGGACGGCGGGGCGGACAGCACCTTGTTTATGCGGTCCATGTCGTTCTCGGCGGCGACCAGGTGGAGGAGGTCGCCCTCCTGGAGGACGGTCGCGTCCTTCGGCACGAGCGACTCGCCCATGCGGTTGACGAAGGCGACGCGAGCGCCGGTGACCTCCTCGATCACCCTGGCCCGGGTGCCGATCCAGCCCTGGTGGAAGGCCACCTCGGCGAGGACGACCGTACCGGTCGGGTCCCGCCAGAGGGGTTCGGCGCCCTCGGGCAGCACGCGGCGCAGTATCTGGTCGGCGGTCCAGCGGACCGTCGCCACGGTGGGAATGCCGAGCCGCTGGTAGACCTCGGCCCGGCGGGGGTCGTAGATGCGGGCGACCACGTTGTCCACGCCGAACATCTCCCGCGCGACCCGCGCGGAGATGATGTTGGAGTTGTCTCCGCTGCTCACAGCGACGAAGGCGGCGGCCGAGGCGATGCCGGCCTCTTCGAGCACGTCGCGGTCGAAGCCGATGCCGGTGACCCTGCGGCCCCGGAAGCCGGCCCGCAGCCGCCGGAAGGCCTGCGGGTCGCGGTCGATCACGGCGACCGAGTGCCCGTTGTCCTCAAGGATGTGCGCCAGGGTCGAGCCGACCCGTCCGCATCCCATGATCACAATATGCATGCTCCCCCGCCGTGGGTTGTGGCGGTCTCCTAATGCAGACAGTATGTCGCCCTTGCCGTACACCGCATGACCCGGGCACGGCGCCGGGGGACTAGGCTCAACAGACGTGTCGAAGGTGCCAGATCTTGTCAAGCGGCTCCTCGTGGGGCGGGCTCTGCGGAGCACCCAGCTCCACCACCAGCTGCTGCCCAAGCGCGTGGCACTGCCGGTCTTCGCCAGTGACGCGCTGTCCTCGGTGGCGTACGCGCCGCAGGAGATCCTGGTCATCCTGTCGATCGGCGGGGTCGCCCTCTACAGCGTCAGCCCGTGGGTCGCGGCGGGGGTCGTCCTCGTCATGCTCACGGTGGTCGCCTCCTACCGGCAGAACGTGCACGCCTATCCCAGTGGCGGCGGCGACTACGAGGTGGCCACGACGAACCTGGGACCGACCGCGGGACTGACCGTCGCGAGCGCCCTGCTCGTCGACTACGTGCTGACCGTGGCGGTGTCGGTCGCCAACGGCGCCGACTACGTGGGCGCGACGATTCCCTTCGTCGCGGAACACCGCCCATTGGTCGCGATAGCCATCGTCGTACTCTTGACGATCATGAACCTGCGCGGCATCCGGGAATCGGGTGTCGCATTCGCCGTTCCCACCTACGCCTTCATGATCGCGGTCATCGGCATGGTCGTGTGGGGCATGTTCCGGCTGATCGTGCTCGGCGACGACCTGCGCGCCCCCACCGCCGACTACCGGATCATCGGGGAGCAGGCCGATCTCGCCGGGTTCGCGATGGCGTTCCTGGTGCTGCGCGCCTTCTCGTCGGGGTGCGCCGCGCTCACCGGCGTCGAGGCGATCAGCAACGGCGTGCCGGCCTTCCGCAAACCCAAGAGCAAGAACGCCGCGACCACGCTGCTCATGATGGGCCTCATCGCGGTCACCATGTTCAGCGGGATCATCTTCCTCGGCCTCAAGTCCGGGGTGAAGCTGACCGACCCGGCCACCGTGGCCAGCAACGTCATCATCGACGGGCACCCGGCAGGGCCCGGCTACTACCAGCAGCCGATCATCGCGCAGGTCGCCTCGGCCGTCTTCGGCCACGGCTCGTTCCTGTTCGTCGTGATCGCCGCGGTGACCGCCCTCATCCTGTTCCTGGCCGCCAACACCGCGTTCAACGGTTTCCCTGTGCTCGGCTCGATCCTCGCCCAGGACCGCTATCTGCCGCGTCAGCTGCACACCCGGGGCGACCGCCTCGCGTTCAGCAACGGCATCGTCATCCTCGCGGCCGGGGCCTGCCTGCTGATCTGGGCGTTCGACGCGGACGTGAGCAAGCTGCTCAACCTCTACATCGTCGGCGTGTTCGTCTCGTTCACCCTCAGCCAGATCGGCATGGTCCGGCACTGGACCCGTCACCTGAGGACCGAGACCGACGCGAGGGCGCGCTTCCACATGATGCGCTCGCGGGTGATCAACGGTTTCGGCGCGGTCATGACCGGGCTCGTGCTCGTCGTCGTCCTGGCGACCAAGTTCACCCACGGCGCGTACATCGTCTGCATCGCGATGCCTGTGCTCTTCCTCATGATGAAGGGCATCAGGCGGCACTACGACCGGGTCGCCGAGGAGCTCGCCGCGCCGGAGGGGCACGAGGTCGACGAGTCGTTGCTGCCCGCCCGCAACCACGCGATCGTCCTCGTCTCGAAGATTCACAAGCCCACGCTCCGCGCGCTCGCGTACGCCAGGGCCACCCGCCCGTCGAGCCTGGAGGCCGTGACGGTCAGCGTGGACGCCGACGAGGCGAACAGGCTCAGGGAGGAGTGGGACCGCCGCGGCATCGAGGTGCCGCTGAAGATCCTCGACTCGCCCTACCGGGAGATCACCGGCCCGGTGCTCGACTACGTGAAGTCGTTGCGGCGGCGCTCGCCGCGCGACGTCGTGACGGTCTACATCCCCGAGTACGTGGTCGGCCGCTGGTGGGAGCACCTCCTGCACAACCAGAGCGCGCTGCGGCTCAAGGGCCGGCTGCTGTTCAAGCCCGGGGTCATGGTCACGAGCGTGCCGTTCCAGCTCGCCTCCTCCGACCGTCTCAAGGGCCGCAGGGAGCCGGCCGCTCCCGGCGCCTCCCGCCGCTCCTACCAGCCCCCACCGAAGGACACGCAGGTCAAGGCATGACCGACACGAAAGAGGCCGACATGGGCGGCGCACGGCTCGAACTGACGGTTGACGCCGTCGCCAACGGCGGCTGGTGCGTGGCCAGGCATGAGGGCCGGGTGGTCTTCGTCCGGCACGCCCTGCCCGGCGAGCGGGTCGTCGCCGAGGTCACCGAGGAGACCACGCGGTTCCTGCGGGCCGACGCGGTCGAGATCCTGGAACCCTCACCCGACCGGGTCACGCCGCCCTGTCCGTTCGCGGGCCCCGGCCGCTGCGGGGGCTGCGATTGGCAGCACGCGTCGCTGGAGGCGCAGCGCCGGCTCAAGGCCGACGTGGTCGCCGAGCAGTTCCGGCGCCTGGCGGGCCTCGACCGCAAGGTCGTGGTCGAGGAGGTGCCGGGGGCGGAGGACGGCCTCGGGTGGCGCACCCGCGTGCGGTTCGCCGTGGAGCGGGACGGCACGGCCGGGTTGCGCAAGCACCGGTCGCACGAGATCGAGCACGTCACCGAATGCCTCATCGCGCACCCCGACGTCGAGGAGGTCGGCGCGGAACGCCTCGCCTGGCCGGGCGCCGCCTCGGTCGAGGTGGTGGCGGCCTCCGGCGGCGACCGCGCCGTGATCGTCGAACCCGTCCCGCGCCGCCGGGCGGCCATCCCGGACGTGGACGCCGCGGTCCTGCTCGACGAGGGCAGGAGGGGCACGCGCGCGCTGCGGGGCCGGGCCTCGCTGACCGAGCGGGTGGGTGAGCGGGACTTCCGGGTGACCGCGAGTGGTTTCTGGCAGGTCCATCCGGGCGCGGCGGCCACGCTGCTCGGCGCGGTGCTCGACTTCGGCCGGCCAGAGCCGGGGGAGTGGGCGCTCGACCTCTACTGTGGCGCCGGCCTGTTCGCCGCCGGGCTCGCCGAGGCCGTCGGCCCCGAGGGCGCCGTGCTCGGCATCGAGTCCGAGCCGCAGGCGGCGCAGGACGCCCGGTTCAACCTGCGTGACCTGCCGCAGGCGCGGATCGAGCGGGGCAGGGTCGAGGAGGCGCTCGACCGGCTGCGGATCGAACGGGCCGACCTGGTGGTGGCCGACCCGCCCCGCGCGGGTCTGGGCCGTCCGGTGGTCGAGCGCGTCGCCGGCCTGGAGGCCTCGCGTGTGGTGTACGTCTCGTGCGACCCGGCCACGCTGGCCAGGGACGTCGCCTGGTTCGGCGAGCACGGCTATCGGCTGGAGGACCTGCGGGCCTTCGACCAGTATCCGATGACCCACCACGTGGAGTGCGTGGCGCTGCTCGTCAGGGACTGAGCCCGGCGCCGCCTCACGGTTGGGGGCGGGCCATGCCGGCGACCAGGAGGTCCGCCAGCCTCCGGACCGCCACGGCCGCGCTCTCGGGCGAACCGGCACGGAACGAGGCGATGGCCCTCAGGCCGACCCTCACGTCCTCGATCGACAGCTCGGGACGGACACCGCCCGCGCTCCGGGCCCGCTCGACGAGCTGCTCGAGCCTTCGGCCCTGTGCGAGGCGCTGCCCGGCGAAGGCGGCGCCCGCCGGGTGGGAACCGAGCAGCGCTTCGTTCAATCCGCGGTCCCGCACCTGGTGTTCGGCGAACCGGTGGACGGTTCCGCGCAGCGCGCGCCAGGGGTCGGGGTCGTCCAGGGCGGCACGCATCTGCGCGCGGCACACGGCCACCTGCTCGGCGAGCACGGCGCCGACGAGGTCCTGTCGCGACGGGAAGTGCCGGTAGACGGTCGCGACGCCCAGGCCGGCACGCCGGGCGATCTCGTGCACGGGCAGGTCGAGCCCGTCCGCCGCGAACGCGGCACGGGCGACCGCCACGATGTGCCGCCTGTTGTGCTCCGCGTCCATCCGGGGTTTCCGAATCAATGCTCCGCGTCCATTCGGGGTTTCCGAGTCAATGTCGTCCGTGCCCCTCTCACTTCCGGCGATCCGGGGCAGTCGCTCCCGATCGTCCGCCTACCGTGGTCGGCGGCCAGTCGGAACAGCCGGAAAGGTGATTATGTTCCCGGATGCGGAAATGTTCGCAGTGCGGTTCGACCGGTTCGGTCCCCCCGAGGTTCTCGCCGTCGGGGGGTTCCCCGAACCTCACGCGGGTCCCGGCGAGGTGCGCATCAGAGTCAGGGCCGCCGGGGTCGCACCGGTCGACCTCGCGCTGCGCTCCGGCACGTCGCCGTCGAGCGGACGGCTCCCCCTGCCGCACATCCCCGGCGTCGACGCCGCCGGTGTGATCGACGAGGTGGGCGCGGACGTCACCGGGGTCGCCGCCGGGGACGAGGTCTTCGGCGCCGTCGACGTCTCGCGGCTGGGCGGCGCCGCCGCCGAGTTCGCCGTGCTGGCGTTCTGGGCCGCCAAGCCGCCCTCGATGGCGTGGGAGGAGGCCGGCGCCGCGGGCACGAGCGTCGAGACCGCCACCCGGGCGCTCGACAGGCTCGGCGTACGCGCGGGAACGACGCTCCTGGTCGACGGCGCCTCCGGCGGGGTCGGCAGCGTCGCCGTCCAACTGGCGGCCGCCCGTGGCGCCCGGGTGATCGGCACCGGCCGCCCGGAGAACCACGCCTTCATCGCCCGGCTCGGTGCGGTCCCGGTCGCCTACGGGCCAGGACTCGCCGAGCGCGTCCGCGTTCTGGCGACCGGAGGGGTCGATCTCGCGCTGGACGTCGCCGGCGCCGGGTCGCTCGGCGAACTGATCACGATCACCGGCACGCCGGCATCGGTCCTCACCATCGCGGACTTCGCCGGCCCCGAGCTCGGGGTCGGCATCTCCCTCGGTGAGCTCGGCGGCGAGCCGGACGGGCGGCACGGTCTCGCCCTCGCGGCCGCGCTGTCGGAAGAAGGGCGCTTCCGCGTTCCCGTGCAGGCCGTGTTCCCCATGGCCCGGGCGGCCGAGGCGCACGCGGCCGCCGCGCGAGGGCCACGGCAGGGCAAGGTCGTCCTTGCGGTTTCTCCCGCTCACGGCGGGCGCGACTGAAGCGTCCCGGTGCCGCTTGCGTGACGGAGGAGGCCGGGACGCAAGGGGGCACCGGTCAGGGGGTGGGGTAGCCGTCCGGCAAGGGATGCGACCTCGTGACGGGTGAGGCCGGTGGCGCCGGCCCCGTGAGGATCCGCAGGACCTGCTCCGAGGGCCGGGCGCCCCGCACGGACAGCCAGGCCAGGCCGTTGCGGGCCCGGAACGCCGCCAGCCGCGCCGCCTCACCCGGCCCCAGGTCGCGGGAGCCGGCGAGGACAGGCGCCAGACCCATGCGCCGCCACGTCGCGTCCGGCGTGACGCCCAGCGCCGCCGCGATCTGCGGGCGCGCCGCCCGGGCGGCCACGGCCAGGCCGTGGAGCGCGGTGGGGCCGGACCCCATCGGCACGAGCAGGCCGACCGACTCGACCTCCACACCCGCCTCCCGGGTGATCCGCAGCGCCTCCCGGTCGGCGACCCTCAGGCCGTCCTGGGAGGCGGGAAGCGTGAACGTCACCCGGAGCGAGCCCGCCCCGCCGGTCGGTCCTTCCCGGGACCGCGCCTCGCGCTGCAGACGGGCGAGCACGGCGGCGCGGCGGCGGGCCACCGTCTCCCAGGCCGCGCCGGTCTCTGCGGCCGTGCCCGCCCCTCCGGCCGTGCCCGTCCCTCCGACGGGGCCCGCCGGCTCCGCGGGTTCGATGTCGACGCCGGGCGGGTCGAGCGCCGTCACGACGTGGCGGTAGGCCGCGAGCAGCCGGGCCGGGTTCTCGCAGGTGACCGACAGCTCCTGCCCGTACGGCCCGCCGAACGCCGGCCACACCTCGCCGCCGTCGGCCCGCAGCCGTCCGATGCGCGCGGCGACCGGCTCCCCGCCCCGTGGAATCACCCCCGCCCAGCGGGGACTGCAACCGCCGGGGCCCGCCACGACATGGCCGATCGCGAACGAGCGCACCCCCGCCCGCAGCAGTTCCGGACGTGGCTCCCCTGCGGCGTCGAGGAAGCCCCGGTAACGGGCCACGGGCTCGTCGGCGGGGAGAGCGGCGGCGGGCGGGGCCGGCGCGGCGACCGTCTGGCGCGCGGCGACCAGCGTTTCCGGCGTCGAGGGGGCCGGAGTCCGCTCGCCGGTGGGCGTGGCACCCGGCTCGACCCCGGGCCTGATACCGCGCGTCGCGTCCCAGCCGCCGGGAGGGGCGGCGGGCAGCGCCCACAGCGCCGCGCCGGTGCCCGCGACGAGCGCTGCCGAGGCCAGGAGGACGAGGGAGCGCGGGGGGCGGCCCGCTTCGCGGGAATGACGTGCGGAGTCCACGCTCACCACCCTGAGTTGCGATGCGACCACGTTGCGCACAGGCGGCTCGCACTCTAGCAAGCCGCGGACCCGAGGGCGGGGATAATGGACGGATGAAATTGAGGATCTTCACCGAACCCCAGCAGGGGGCGAGCTACGACGACCTGCTCAAGGTGGCGCAGGCGGCCGAGCGGCTCGGGTTCGACGCGTTCTTCCGGTCCGACCACTACTCCCGGATCGGGCCCGGAGACCCGGGGCCCGGCTCCACCGACGCGTGGATCACCCTGGCCGGCCTCGCCAGGGAGACCTCGCGCATCCGGCTGGGCACGCTGGTCAGCCCCGTCACGTTCCGGCTGCCGGGCCCGCTGGCGATCGGCGCGGCCCAGGTGGACCAGATGAGCGGCGGCCGGGTGGAGGTGGGCCTCGGCACCGGCTGGTTCGAGGAGGAGCACCGCGCATACGGCATCCCGTTCCCCTCCCTGGGTGAGCGGTTCGAATGCCTGGAAGAGCAGTTGGAGATCATCACGGGACTGTGGGCGGCGGCCAAGCCGTTCTCCTACGAAGGCGCCCATTACCGGGTGGTCGACTCCCCGGCGCTGCCGAAGCCGGTGCAGCGGCCCCGGCCGCCGGTCATCATCGGCGGCGGGGGCGCCAAGCGCACGCCGCGGCTCGTGGCCCGGTTCGCCGACGAGTACAACGTGCCGTTCCGGCTCCTCGAGGAGACCGGGGCCGCTTTCGACCGGGTGCGGGCGGCGTGCGAGGCGGTAGGGCGCGAGACCGTGCTGCTGTCGGCCGCGCAGACTGTCTGTGTGGGCAGGGACGAGGCGGAGATCGCCCGCCGGGCCGCCGCGATCGGCCAGGACGTCGCCGACCTGCGGACGTCGGGCCTGGCCGGGACCCCGCAGGAGGTCGTGGACAAGATCGGCCGGTTCGCCGAGATGGGGGCCGAGCGTGTCTACCTCCAGGTGATGGACCTGGACGACCTGGAGCACCTGGAACTGATCGCGGCCGAGGTGCTGCCGCACGTGTGAAAAAGAGCGCTGCCGCACATCTGAGCCGTAGGTCGGAAAAACCATAGCCGGTCGAAGGGGGCATCCGGCACACTTTGCCGAGTGCTCCTGACGATCTCGACGACCCTGCGGCCCGCCACGGACCTCGGCTTCCTCCTGCACAAGCACCCCGACCGGGTGCAGGAGTTCGAGCAGTCGTTCGGCACCGCGCGGGTCTTCTACCCGGAGGCGGGCGAGGACCGGTGCACCGCGGCGCTGCTGCTGGAGGTCGACCCCGTGCGGCTGGCCCGTTCCCGAGGCTCGTCCTCGCCCGACTTCTCGCTCGGGCAGTACGTCAACGACCGGCCGTACGCCGCGTCCTCCCTGCTCGCGTCGGCGCTCGCCGACGTGTTCCGCACGGCGCGGACCGGGCGGTGCGCCTCCCGGCAGGACCTCGCGGACGGGCCGATCCCGCTGGAGATCGGCCTGCCCGCGCTGCCGTGCCGGGGAGGGGCCGACCTCGCGCACCGGCTGTTCGGGCCGCTGGGCTGGGAGGTCGGCGCCGAGGCCGTGCCGCTGGACCCCGGCTTCCCCGAATGGGGCGAGTCCCGGTACGTACGGCTCGAGCTGCGCGGCGACGTACGCCTGGCCGACGCGCTCAACCACTTGTACGTCCTGCTCCCCGTGCTGGACGACGCCAAGCACTACTGGCTGGCGGGCGACGAGGTCGACAAGCTCGTCCGCGCGGGGGAGGGCTGGCTGGCCGGCCATCCGGACAAGGGGCTGATCACCCGCCGTTATCTCGGCCGGAGGTGGGCGCTGACCCGTGCCGCCTTCGCCCGTCTCGCCGAGCTCGGCGACGACGTGGAGGAGAGCCTGGACCCGCCGGTGGAGGAGGAGCCGGGCGTCGAGGCCCCCGCTGTCGCCGCACCGGCCGACCAAGCCGGGCAGGAGGAGTCCGGCGTCGCCGAGCCCGTCCCCGGCGACGAGGCGGGTGAGGAGCGGGTGCCGCTGAACACGCTGCGCCGGGAGGCCGTCGTGGCGGTGCTCGAGGAGGTCGGCGCGCGCACCGTGCTCGACCTCGGCTGCGGCTCGGGGCAGCTGCTGTCGGCGCTGCTGGCCAGGCCGGCCTTCGCCAAGGTCGCCGGCATGGACGTGTCGGCCCGCGCGCTCGCGCTGGCCAAGCGCCGCCTGCGCGCCGACCGGATGCCGGACGCCAAGCGGGCCAGGCTGGAGCTGTTCCAGGGCTCGCTGACGTACACCGACGCGCGCCTGGCCGGATACGACGCCGCGGTGCTGATGGAGGTCGTCGAGCACGTGGACCCGCCGCGGCTGCCCGCCCTCGAACGCGTGGTCTTCGGCACGGCGCGGCCCGCACACGTGATCGTCACCACGCCCAACGTGGAGCACAACGTCAGGTATGAGCTGCTCGCGGGGGCGCGCCGCCACCCCGACCACCGGTTCGAGTGGAGCCGGGCGGAGTTCGCCCGGTGGGTGGCGGGCGTGTGCGAGACGTACGGCTACGCCGCCGATCTGCGGCCGGTCGGCGAGGACGACCCCGAGGTC
This sequence comes from Microbispora sitophila, assembly GCF_014892245.1. Lineage (NCBI taxonomy): Bacteria > Bacillati > Actinomycetota > Actinomycetes > Streptosporangiales > Streptosporangiaceae > Microbispora > Microbispora sitophila. The sequence continues at coordinate 71,519 of NZ_JADBGC010000031.1, forward strand.
GGGCCGCCCACCCAGATGGCGGTCTTCAGCAGGAGGGAGGAGCGGCCGTGACCGAGATCAGCGTGCCGGAGCTGTCGCTGGTGGTGCTCGTCGGCATCTCCGGGAGCGGCAAGTCGACGTTCGCGGCCCGGCACTTCGCGCCCACGCAGGTCGTCTCGTCCGACTTCTGCCGGGGCCTGGTCGCCGACGACGAGAACGACCAGACGGCCACGCCCGAGGCGTTCGACCTGCTCCACCACATCGTCGGCATCCGCCTGCGGCGCGGGCTGCTCACGGTGGTGGACGCGACCAACGTGCAGTGGGAGGCCCGCAAGAAGCTCATCGAGCTGGCCAAGTCTCACGACGTGCTGGCCGACGCGATCGTGCTCGACGTGCCGGAGGAGGTGGCGCGCGCCCGCAACGCGGCCCGCCCCGACCGGGCCTTCGGCCCCCACGTGATCACCCGGCAGCGCAAGGAGCTGCGCCGGTCGCTCGGCAAGATCGTCAGGGACGGCTTCCGCCGGGTCCACGTGCTGCGCGGCGACGAGATCGACGACGTGACCGTCACGTACGAGAAGGCGTGGACCGACAAGACCCACCTCACCGGGCCGTTCGACATCATCGGCGACGTGCACGGCTGCCGGGCCGAGCTGGAGTCCCTGCTGGTGAAGCTCGGCTGGGAGGTCGGGCCGGACGGCGCCGTCCACCCCGAGGGGCGTACGGCGGTCTTCGTCGGCGACCTGGTCGACCGCGGCCCGGACACACCGGGCGTGCTGCGGCTGGTCATGAGCATGGTCGAGGCCGGGACCGCGCTGTGCGTGTGCGGCAATCACGAGCAGAAGCTCGTGCGGGCCCTCGACGGCCGCAAGGTGCGGGTCGCCCACGGCCTGGAGCGGTCGCTGGAGCAACTCGCCGCCGAGCCGGAGGAGTTCCGCGCGGCCGCCAGGACGTTCATGGACGGTCTCATCAGCCACTACCGCCTCGACGGCGGGAGGCTGGTGGTCGCGCACGCCGGGCTCAAGGAGGCCTACCACGGGCGCGCCTCCGGGCGGGTGCGGGCGTTCGCCCTGTACGGCGACACGACCGGGGAGACCGACGAGTACGGCCTGCCGGTGCGCTACCCCTGGGCGAACGACTACCGGGGGCGGGCCATGGTCGTCTACGGGCACACCCCGGTGCCCGAGCCGGAGTGGGTCAACAACACCATCTGCCTCGACACCGGCGTGGTCTTCGGCGGGCGGCTGACCGCCCTGCGCTACCCCGAGCGCGAGCTCGTCTCGGTCCCGGCCGAGAACGTCTGGTACGAGCCGGTGCGGCCGCTGGCCGCGGCCGCCCCCGCCCGCGACCCCGGCGTGCTGGACATCGGCGACGTGGACGGCACCCGCTTCGTGGAGACCCGGTTCGGCGGCCGGATCAGGATCGCGGAGGAGAACTCCCGCGCCGCGCTGGAGATCATGAGCCGGTTCGCCGTGGACCCCCGCTGGCTGGTCTACCTGCCGCCGACCATGGCCCCGCCGGACACCTCCGCGCTGGAGGGCTACCTGGAGCACCCGGCCGAGGCGTTCGACGAGTTCGCCCGCGCGGGGGTGACCCGGGTGGTGTGCGAGGAGAAGCACATGGGCTCGCGGGCGATCGCCGTGCTGGCGCGGACGCCGGAGGCCGCGGCCCGCCGCTTCGGCGTCGCCGACGGCACGACGGGCAGCGTCTACACCCGCACCGGGCGGCCATTCTTCGACGAGCGCGTGCCGGAGCTGGTGGACCGGCTGCGCGAGGCGGCCGCGCCGCTGTGGGAGGCGCTGGAGACCGACTGGGTGGTGCTCGACTGCGAGCTGCTGCCGTGGTCGGCGAAGGCGGAGGGACTGATCCGCGACCAGTACGCCTCGGTGGGTGCGGCCGCCCGGGTGGCGCTGCCCGAGGCGGTCGCGGCGCTGGAGTCGGCGGCGGGACGTGGCCTGGATGTAGGCGCTCTGCTCGACCGCACCCGCCGCCGTGCCCACAACGCTGCCCGGTTCCGCGACGCCTATGCCCGCTACTGCTGGCCGGTCTCGGGCCTCGACGGCGTACGGCTCGCGCCGTTCCAGGTCCTCGCCTGCGAGGGCAGGGCGACGGCCGTGGAGGAGCCGCACGAGTGGCATCTGAAGACGCTCGGCCTGATGGACTCGCCGCTCGTCACGCAGACCCGGCACGTGTTCGTCTCCCTCGACTCGCCGGAGGAGCGGGAGGCGGCGGTCGCGTGGTGGACGGCGCTGACCGAGGCCGGTGGCGAGGGCATGGTGGTCAAACCGGCCGTGCACCAGGAGGGACGGGTGCAGCCGGGCGTGAAGGTGCGCGGCAGGGAGTACCTGCGGATCATCTACGGCCCCGACTACACCGAGTCGCTCGACGTGCTGCGGCGCAGGTTCACCGGCAGGAAGCGGTCGCTGGCGCTGCGGGAGCACGCGCTCGGCCTGGAGGCGCTGACGCGCCTGGCCGAGGGTGAGCCGCTGTGGCGGATCCACGAGGCGGTCTTCGCCGTCCTCGCGCTGGAGTCCGAGCCGGTCGATCCCCGGCTGTGAGACCGGACGGCCCCCGGGCACGGACTCCCGCTCACGCGACGGGAGCCGTACCCGGGGGCCGGCTCAGGGGCCCTGCTCAGGGGGCCCTGCTCAGGAGGCCCTGCTCAGCGGGCAGGGCTCAGCGGGACTCGGCCGCGGCGGGCGCGTCCGCTCCGGCGGCGGCCGGCTCGGCCAGGTCCACGCTGTCGCGCAGCCGCACCTGCGGGAGGAACAGCACGGCGAGGATGCCGACGACCGCGATGCAGGCCGAGATCAGGAAGATGTGGCCGGTGGCGTCGCCGTAGGCGGCGCGCACGATGGTGCGGATCGGCTCGGGCAGCGCCCCCATGTTGAGGCTGCCGCCGCCGCTGCTCTGGGAGGCGGGCACCCGGATGCCGGCCTTGGTCAGGCCCGTGGTGATGTTCTCGGTGACCTGGTTGGCCAGCACCGCGCCCAGGACCGAGACGCCGATCGTGCCGCCCAGCGAACGGAAGAACGTGATCGCGCCGCTCGCGGCACCCAGCTCGCGCAGCGGGACGGTGTTCTGCACGGCCAGCACGAGATTCTGCATGGACATGCCGACGCCGGCGCCGACCACCAGCATTCCGGCGCCGACGAGGACCAGCGAGGTCTCGTGGTCGATCGTGGACAGGGCCAGGAACCCGAGGGTGAGCACGATCGAGCCGACGAGGATGTACGGCTTGACCCGCCCGCTGCGCGACACCATCCGCCCCGAGACCGTGGATGACACGAGCACGCCCAACATCATCGGGATCGTGAGCAGGCCCGCCTCGGTGGGGCTGTAGCCGCGGCCGATCTGGAAGTACTGGCCCAGGAAGACCGCACCGCCGAACATCGCCATGCCGACGGCCAGGCTGGCGAGGATCGCGAGGGCCGGGGTGCGCCGCCGGATGACGTGCAGCGGGACGACCGGCTCGCGGACGACGGACTCCACCCAGACGGCGATGCCCAGCAGCACGACCGAGGCGCCGACCATGGCGAAGGTCTGCCAGGAGATCCAGTCGAAGGAGTTGCGGACGAAGGTGACCCAGACGAGCAGGATGCTCACGCCGGCGGCGATGAGGAGCGCGCCGGGGTAGTCCACCGAGGTGCCCGGACGGCGGACCGAGGCGATGTCGAGCGTGCGGTGCAGGACGATCAGCGCGATCGCGGTGAACGGGATCGGCAGGAAGAAGCACCACCGCCAGCCCAGCCAGGACGTGTCGGTGATCAGGCCGCCCAGCAGCGGCCCGCCGACCGTGGCCACGGCCATGACCGCGCCGAGGTAGCCGTTGTACTTGCCCCGCTCCTTCGGGCTGATCATGGCGGCGATGATCACCTGGACCAGAATCTGCAGGGCGCCCATACCCAGGCCCTGGACCGCGCGGAAGGCGATCAGCATCGCCGTGTTCTGGGCGAAGCCGCAGGCCAGCGAGGCGACGAGGAAGATGCCGATGGCGATCTCGAGCAGCAGCTTCTTGCTGAACAGGTCGGCGAGCTTGCCCCAGATGGGGGTCGAGGCGGTCGTGGTGAGCAGGGCCGCGGTGACCACCCAGGTGTACTGGGACTGGGTGCCGTTGAGCGAGCCGATGATCTGGGGCAGCGAGACTGACACGACCGTGCTGCTGATCATCGCGAGGAACAGGACGAGGAGCAGGCCGCTCAGCGCTTCGAGTATCTGCCGGTGGCTCTTGGCCCCCGTCTCCGGCAGCGTGGGTGCGCTCACGCGCAGCCTCCAATCGGGTGGGTGAGGACAACTGCCCCAAGGTTACATGCCCACTGAGCAAGTTTGCGCAGTGGGCAATGTTTCAGCGGCTAAGCTGAGCCCACCATGGAGACGACGGCGGGATTGCGCGAGCGTAAGAAGGCCGAGACGCGGCAGGCTATCCACAAGGCCACGCTGCGCCTCGCCGTGGAACGCGGGCTGGACCACGTCACCGTGGACGACATCGTGGAGGCCGCCAACATCTCGCGCCGGACCTTCTCCAACTACTTCGGCAGCAAGGAGGACGCCCTCCTGTACGGCGAGGAGGAGCGCGTACGGTCCCTGGTGCGGGCGATCCGCGAACGGCCGGCGGGGGAGTCGGGCTGGCAGGCGCTGCGCGGCGCCGTGCGCGAAGAGCTGGAGGACGTGGGCGAGCCCGACCGGGAGTGGGCGGTGCGCACCTCGCTCACCAAGCGTCACCCGTCCCTGCTCGCCCGGCAGCTCGCCAACCACGCCGCGCTCGAACGGGAGCTGGTCCAGGCGATCTCCGACCGCGACGGGGCGGGAGAGCCGGCCGCCGACCTGAAGTGCCGGATCATGGCCGCCGCCTTCCTCGTCGCGTTGCGCATCGCGACGCACGTCTGGATCGAGGAGCAGGAGGCCCGCCCGCTCTCCCAGATCATGGAGCAGGCGCTCGACGAGGTGGCGCGGCCCTTCCACTGAGTCTCCCGGCCTTTCCGCCGGGCCTTCGGTCTGCGCGCCGGGCGACTTGGCCTCAGGTCCGGGTGCGCGGCGACCGCCTCGGGCCCCCCGGTGCTCGTCCGGGGCCGGGCTCAGCCCGTGAAGCGGGCCAGGAGCAGCGCGAGCCTGTGGTCGTGGTGCTCGCGCGGGAGCCGCCCGCCCCGCGTAAGCGTGACCAGGCCGTGCAGGGCGGCCCAGAAGGTCTCGGTCAGCGTGCCCAGGTCGTCGCCGCCCGCGTGAGGGCGGACGGCCTCGGCCAGCTCGCCGAAGGCCGCCTGCAGGGCGGGCGGGGCCTCGGGGGTGGCGAACGGCAGGGGGACGGCCAGGCTGAAGATCACGTCGTAGATGGCCGGGTGCCGGTCGGCGAAGGCCACGTAGGCCGCGCCGACGCCGGCGAGGGCGCGGTGGGCGTCCGGCGCCGCCGTCCGGGCCGCGCGCAGCTCCACGGCCAGGTCGGCGCAGCCCTCCACGGCGACGGCCGCCATGATCGCGTCCTTGCCCTTGAAGTGGCTGTAGAGCACCGGCTGGCTGTACTCGACGCGCTCGGCCAGCCGCCGGGTCGTGACCGCCTCCCAGCCCTCGGCCTCGGCCAGCTCGCGGGCCGCCGTGATGATCAGCTTCTCGCGCTCGGCGCGCTCGCGCTCCCTGCGCGACTGGATCGACATGCTTGGAACTCTAGCAGCGCTAGCGTTTGTCGCAATGCTCTGCTAGCTTCGTTCTCGTTCCTAGCGCTGCTAGTTCTCGGAGAGAGACATGCTCACCCCCATCGCGTACGGCCTCGCCGTCGTCCTCAACCTGTTCGTCCTGTTCATCGGCGCCCGCTTCCTGCTCGTGCCCCACGCCGCGGCCGCCGGCTACGGCGTCCCGGCCAAGAAGGACGGCGACGTCGCCTACCTCACGATCAAGGGGCTGCGTGACGGGGGCTACGGCCTGCTGGGACTGGCCCTGCTGGCCTTCGCCGGCGCCCGCGCCGAGGCCTGGTACATGCTGATCGTCGCCCTGCTGCCCCTGGGCGACACCCTGATCGTGCTGCGCAACGGCGGCACCCGGGCCGTCGCGTTCGGCATCCACTTCGCGACCGCAGTGATCGTCCTGATCAGCGCCGCCCTGCTCTTCGCCGTCTGACCCCCGTAGCCGTCGCACCACTTCCGGGAAGGACTCCCAAATGTCGCTCGTCGTCCCCCGCTTCGCCGAACCCGTGATCGTGCGCTCCGCCGACGCCGAGGTCATCGGCCGGATCCCCACCACCATTCGGCTACTGGCCGACAGCAGTGCCACGGGCGGCGCCCTGTCCGCCCAGCGCGTCACCCTCACCGACGGCGCGGACGGCGCCGCTCCCCACCACCACGCCGGCTCCGCCGAGCTGTTCTACCTGCTCGACGGCACCGCCCAGCTCCTGACCGGGGACGAGGTCGTCACCGCGGAACGTGGCGACCTCGTCATCGTCCCGCCCGGCCTCGCGCACGCGTTCGCCGCCGCCCCCGGCCACGACGCCGACATCCTCATCGTCATCACCCCGGGCGTGGAGCGCTTCGAATACTTCCGTCATCTGGAGCGCGTCGCCTACGGCAAGCAACCACCGGAGTCCCTCCTGGAGGTCCAGGAGCTCTACGACAACCACCTGCGCACCAGCGCCGTCTGGAACGCGACCAGGAGCGGGCGGCACTAGCATCGCGGTATGGCCCCCACCAAGGCCGACCTCGAGGCGGCCAGGAACGCGACGATCGAGGACGTGCTCGGCCCCGGGCTCGACGTGCTGTTCTGCGGGATCAACCCCAGCCTCTACTCGGCCGCGACCGGCCACCACTTCGCCCGGCCGGGCAACCGGTTCTGGCCCGCCCTGCACCTGTCCGGTCTCGTGCCGCGCAGGCTCGCGCCGTCCGAGCAGCATCTGCTCCCGTCGTACGGGCTGGGCATCACCAACATCGTGGCCCGGGCGACCGCCCGGGCCGACGAGCTGGCTCCGGAGGAACTCCGCGAGGGCGGCGCGCGGCTCGCGCGGCTGGTGGCGGAGGTGCGCCCCCGCGTCCTGGCGGTAGCGGGGGTGTCGGCCTACCGCGTCGCCTTCGCCCGCCCCGCCGCCCGGATCGGCCCGCAGGAGGAGGCGGTCGGCGGGACGGGGCTGTGGGTGCTGCCCAGCCCCAGCGGGCTGAACGCCCACTGGAGGCTGGAGGCCATCGCGGCCGAGATGGCCCGCCTGCGCCCGCCGCGTGCCTGACGGGATCGACCGCGGCGATCAGGGACGGCCCGCTCCCGGAACCTGTGCCTCGTGCCCGGCCCGCACCCGCGTGGACAGGAAGTGGGCGGCCTCGTCGAGTGCTTCGTCGGCCTCGTCGAGGTGGCCGAAGTGGTTCTGGAAGACGTGCGGCACCTGCGGCCAGACTCGCAGCGTGATCTCCACCTCGTCCGCGGCCGCGCGTCCGGCGAGCCGGACGGCGTCGTCCAGCAGGAGTTCGTTCGAGCCGGCCTGCACCAGGAGCGGGGGCAGGCCCCGCAGGTCGGCGAACACGGGGCTCGCCAGCGGCTGAGCGGGATCCTGGCCGGCCAGGTAGGGGTCGGCGAACGCCTGGATCGCCTCGCGGGTGAAGATCGGGTCGGCGTCCTTCTTCGTGCGCATGCTCTGCCCGCCGAGTGTCAGGTCGACCCACGGAGAGAAGACGACGGCGCCCGCCGGCTGCGGCAGGCCGGCGTCGCGGACCGCGACCAGGGTGGCGACGGCCAGCCCGCCACCCGCCGAGTCGCCGGCGAGCACCAGTTCCTCCGGCCGCACACCCTCGTCGAGCAGTGCCCGGTAGGCGGCGAGGCCGTCGTCCACCGCGGAGGGGAAGGGATGCTCGGGGGCCAGCCGGTAGTCCAGGGACGTCGCCCGCAGCCGGGCACGGCGCGCCAGCTGGGCGGTGAATCCCGCGTGCGTGCCGGGCGACCCCAGGACGTAGCCGCCACCGTGGAAATGGAGCAGCCGCCCGCGGCCGGTGGCGGCGGCCGGGGTCAGGTCGAGCGCGGGACGGCCGGCGAGCACCGTCTCGTGCACGGCGACGTCGTCGGGCAGGGGCCGGGAGAGGGCGTCGGCGAATCCGGCGCGCTGCTGCGCCAGGGTCGGATTCGGGTGGACGGGGGCATTGCGGTGCAGGGCGTCGACGGCCTCGCGCTGCCGGCGGGTCATCCGGACCTCCATGATGTCGAGGGTGAGAGGATGCATTCCGTGGAATGCACATGTGATCCTCAACCCGATTCCACGGAAGATGATTCCCTGGAATCAAACCCAGCCATGAATGTGACGGACATCACTCGCCTGTTCACCGATCTCGTCCGCGTCGAGACCCGGCTGTACAACGCGGTGAGCGATCGGCTGCGCGCCGAGCACGGCATCGGGCTGGGCCAGTTCGAGTTCCTGGAGATCATCGGGGGCCGCCCCGGGTGCCGGGTGCTCGACATCGTGCGCGAGGTGGGAATCACCGTCGGAGCCGTGAGCAAGGCCGTCGACCGGCTCGAGAACGCGGGCTTGTGCGTGCGCGCGGCGCATCCGGAGGACCGGCGGTCCTCCGTCCTCAGCCTCACGCCTGAGGGTTCCCGGCTCCTGGCCGCGGCCCGTCCGACCCTTGAGGTCGAGCTGGCCGCCCGCACCGCCGCCGTTCCGGCCGCCGACCTCGCCCGGACCGCCGCGACGCTCGCCACCCTGCGCGGGGTGCTGGAGGAGCACCGGCGGGACGGGGCCTGAGCCCCGTCCCGCCGGCTGGGCGCGTCTCAGGGGTGGCCGGGGCGGGACAGGATCCGCCCGGCGACCGGCGGCGGCAGGTGCGCCACCTCGCGGTCGTGGAAGGCCACCATGTCCTCGGCGTCGGCGTACAGCTCGGCGACGGCTCGGGCGCAGCCCTCGATGACCCGGGTGTCGGTGACCCGCCGCCCGCCCACGTGTGCGCCGATCTCGTCGTAGAGGACCTCGTACATCAGGTCCCGGTTGAGGATCAGCAGCTCGGGCAGCGGCGCGCGGCTCTCCAGGTGGCGTACCGACCGGGCGTGCAGCGCCCGTGCCCGCTCGCCCGCCCGCGTGCGCGCCGCGAGCAGGACGATCTCCCACTGCAGGTATGGCGTCGGCGGCATCTCGACGATCCGCAGCCGGCGCAGCTCCGCGCGGGGCGGCAGGTCGTCGGCGAAGCGCATCTCGTCCATCAGCGCGAGCGACCGGTCCCAGTCTCCGCTCATCATCGCGACCCAGCTCGGGGTGTCGGGCTCGTGGAAGTGCTGGGCGCGTTCCAGCTTCCATACCACGCCCTCGATCCGGCGCAGGTGGTCGTAGAGCTCGGTCCGGTACTCCGCCGCGGGAAGGATCTCTCCCGCGGCCTGTCTGACGTGCTCGAACGCTTCTCCGGGCATGGAGCCTCCTTCGGCCGAAGCCGAATCGCTGGTCGGAGCGCGCCCGGCTCCGGCCCGGATCTGGAAACGTGGCGCGCATGGGTCTTCCGCGGACGTCTGGTGAGTCAGTTCCCCGTCGAGTTGCTGCACACGGCCGTCTCCGTCGCGTCCAGCAGCCTGATCATGATCTGCCTCGTCCGCGCCGTTCCTTCGGTCTCCTGCACCACCTCGGGTTCTGGCTCATCGGCCGGCTTCATCTCACCCTCCGTTCGTCGGCGTGGCCGCAAACTCTCCCCCGAGGGCGACATGTCGATCGTTGGCCGCTCCCGATCTCGGGTCAAGGCCCAATTCGGGCAGGCTTGTCCGACAGGTCGGGCGGAGGCGGCAGCGGGGCCACCTCGCGTTCGAAGAACGGCAGGAGGTCCTCGCCCGCGCCGTACAGGGAGACCAGGGCGGACAGGCAGGGTGAGACGACACCGGGATCGGTGATCCGGCGGGCGCCGACGGCGGCGCCGATCTCGTCGTAGCGGACCTCGTACAGCAGATGCGGGCCGAAGACCACCAGTTCGGGCAGCGGCGCCCGGGTCTCCAGCGGCGCGACCGCCGAAGCCGCGAGCACCCTGATCTCCTCGCCCGCCGCCACCCGTACGGCGAAGATCTGCGACTCCCACTGAAGGTACGGGGTCGGGGGCAGCTCGACGACGCGCAGCCGCCGGAACGGGGCCCGCTCGCGGTACATCGCGGTCAGCGGGGCCCGCATCTCCTCGATGAGCTCGACGGCCCGCGCCCAGTCGCCCGCGTCGGCGGCCCGCCAGCTCGGCACGGCCGGCTCGTGGAAGTGCTGGGCGCGCTCCAGCTTCCACACCACCTCCGTCACGTCGCGGTAGACCTCCTCGAACTCGGCCTGGTAGGCGTCCAGCCCCAGGAACTCGCCGGCCGCGGCCCTGACGTCATCGAACACATCGCTCGGGATCACGGTTCCTCCTCAGCAGTCCGGCGGCACGGCGCGCCCTCGTGCCGTGCCTGAGCCACCACGTTCTGGCCCAGAGGACGTGGAACCCGGTGACGACCAGCACCGTGACCACGCCGTCCGCCGCGGCGACCCAGCCGGGCGGGTCGAGCAGCGCGCGCACGGAACCGGCGAGCAGGGCCAGGGTCGCGGGAAGCGTCACCGCGGCGGCGAGGCAGAGGCACAGCGCGGTCCCGGCGACGAGCAGCGCGGTGTAGGCCCGGACCCACCGGCCCTCGGTCCGCGGCAGCCGGGTGAGCGGATCGGCCGACGGGCGCAGCAAGGCCCGGCGGCATAGGTGCGCGGCGTACGCGGTGGAGTCGCCGTACAGGTTCCGGCAGCCCGTCACGTCCTGCAGGACGAAGTAGAGATCGGTGCGCATGAACACCAAGAACTGTGCGGACAGCATGATCAGCGCCGTCATCGCGATGACGGACAGGGCCGGATGCGGACCGGCCACCACGGTCAGCAGGAGGCAGACCGCGCACACGGCGGCGTCCAGCGCCATGCCGGACAGGTAGACCGTCAGCCGGACCCTGCGCTCCGCCAGCCAGATGCCCGACACCTCGGTCTGGGCCGTGAGGAACTGCAGACGGGTGCCGAACCTGACGCGCCCCGGCACGCCGGCGGCGCGAGCCGTGCACAGATGGGCCAGCTCGTGCAGGAGGATCAGCAGCCATCCGGCCGCCGTCTGCGCGAGCAGGACCGGCGTCCCGCGGTCGCTCCAGAGCAGGTCCCGCCAGCCGGGTACGGCGCCGGGCCGCAGCAGTGCCACCGCCGCCCCGGCCAGGATCACGGCCGCCAGGGCGGCGTGCGGCAACGGGTTGAGCGTCCACCGCACGTGGCGGGGCAGCAGCCGGGGAAAGGTGGGCGGCGGGGGAGCGGCCGCGGGAACGGGGCATCCGTCCACCGCCGCCACCAATCCCGCACGGAGCAGACCGTCGACGAATCCGCCCACGTTCATCCGGGTCCCGGTCTCCGCGCCGAGCCGCCGCTCCACCTCGGGGACGGTCGCACCCTCCTGCAACAGGCGGATGACCCGCATGCCCTGCGCGGGCACGGCGATGACGTCGCCGGTCTCCACCCGCCCGACGATCCACTCCTCGCGGTCCCGGCGTACGCCGAGATCGTGCAGGGTGACCCGGGTCGGTGTCATGACGAACGTCCCACGGGGTGTACCGGGGCGGGCGCCCGGCCCGCCCCGATCCCAGCGCCTGCCAGATCAAGCTCCGCCGCGCGCGGCCCGGGCGGCGCCTCGTCGCGCCTCACCACGGGGAACTCCTCGCAGGCTCGGAATCTCCGCGGGGCCCGAAATCGTCGCCCCACCCACGAGAATTCCTCGCGGGTTCGGAATTCCCACGCGGCTCGGGACCCCACCCGCGGAAATTCCTCGCAGGCTCGGAATTTCCGCGCGGCTCGGGATCGTCGCCCATAGCTCCGCTATGGCCTCCTCCGCCTTGCGATGTGTCCACCGGGGTTCCCGCCCGTGACGAGCGATATTTGTCAGGCACTCCCGGACCGGCCTCAGGTCGAGTTCCCCTGGCTGAAGGCCGTCGTCTCGATCTTGTCCAGTCTGCGGATCGCGATCTCGGCCGCGACAGGCTCGGCCGCTTCCTCCGGCTGGGTCTGGTTTTGCTCTTGAGGGGTCATCGAACACCTTCCGCTATGGATTGTTGGTGCTGACCTCGCGCGAGAAAACATCTAAATGTTCGGATGCCAGACATGATCGGTCAAGTCTAAATTTGTGACCCGGTCGATTGCCGCTCACCGCCGCAGACCGGGCAGTCCGGGCGAGGCGGATGCCGGACCCAGACGTGCTGGTCCGGTGCGATGAGGTTCAGCCCGATTACCGTTCCGGTGGTGGGCTCGGGCACCTCGGTGATCAGCGAGATCACCGAGTGGGCGACCAGGTGGCCCGAGACGCCTGCCGAGGCGGCGACCACGCCCGGTCCTCCGAGGTCCACCGGAAGACCCGGCCTGCGGCGGCGCGCCTCGCCCGCGGCCAGGCACTCGTAGCAGGCGCCGCGCCCGGGGGCGAAGGCGCCCACGGTCACGAGGGGGCCGTTGTAGCCGCCGCCGACCCACGGCACGCCGGCCCGCGCGCAGATCCGGTTGGCCCAGATCCGGATGCCGGGCTCCCTCGGCTCGTCGGCGCACAGCGCGAGGACGTCGGCGCCCGCCACGACGGACAGCAGGTCCGCCTCGCTGCCGATCGCCCGCCGCTCGCCGGTGACCTCGATGTCGGAGTTCAGCCGGCGCAACCTGCAGACGGCCGCGTCCACCTTGGCGCGGCCGAGGTCGTCCTCCGTGTAGAGGACCTGCCGGTTCAGGTTCGACAGCTCCACCACGTCGGCGTCGACGCAGTGCAGGCGACCCACGCCGGAGGCGGCGAGTGCCCACGCGGCGTGGCTTCCCGTGCCGCCGAGGCCCAGCACCACGACCCGGGCGGCCCGAAGCCGCACCTGCGCGTCCCAGCCCTGCCGTCCCGGCGCGAGGTCGACCTGATGGAAGAACGCCTGGCTCCTGTCGTACCGCTCGCGCTCCCGTTCGCTGAGCTCTCCCGGTATCGGGGCCGAGGCGTCCTCCACATGCCCCGACGCGATGAGGGCGGCGACGATCCGCGACGCTTGGAGCGCGGAGACACCGGGCAGCCGCCGGCACACGGCCGCGGCGACGTCGGCGGGAGACCGGGTGCCGTCCATGAGGGTGAGCGCGGCCCACGCGCCCCCCGTCGGATCGCTGATCTCGGTGGCCAGCCCGTAGATCTCGCCTCCGATGCGCACCGTTCCGTCATCGAAGCGGTGTGGCTCGTGCTTCCGCTTGACCCGTGGCAACAGCACGTGTCCCGGTTCCTCTCGGCAGAGGGTTGTGTGCGGTCCTACCGAGAAGTCATCACCTGGAGCTCCGATTCGCAAGACCCGAAGTCAGTGCCGGATGTCAGTGCCGCGTGTAGTGCCGGTGATGACGCCGGTGGTGGGCCATGCCGAGCACCGCCTTCACCAGCAGGACGACGAACAGGAGCTTGAGCACCAGGAACGGCGGCCACATCGGACCTGCCGCCAGGACGACGATCGCGGCCACCGGGATGAGGAACATCGCCGGATGCGGACGGTGGCCGTTCCGCCGCGGGACCATGCCTCCCCAGTTGCCTTGTCCCCAGTTGCCTTGCGCCAAGTGCGGGCCGCCGGGCCGGAAGGGACCGTACGGCCCGGGGCGCGCGCCCACAGGGGAGCCCGGGAAACCGGGCATGCCGGCGGACGGGAAGCCCGGGTGCCACGGGCCCCCGGCCCGCGCGTCGCCGGCCCAACGGCGGCCGCCCGAGGCACTGCCCGGCGCGCCCTCCGTCCGGGCGTCGCCCGGCCACGCGCCGGGCAGGTCGGCGGTCACCCGCCGCAGGTCCTCGGCCGTGCGCGCCGAGAGCGTCGCGTCGAGGCGCTCGTCGAGTTCCTCGCGGGTGATGCGGCCCTGCGCGAACGCGTCGTGCAGGAGCCGCGTCACCTCGTCGCGCTCCCGGTCGCCGATCCGCAGCCCGCCGTGCGCGGACGCGCCGTACGCCGGGCCGCTCGGCCGGGCGTGGCCCGCGGCTCCGGCGCCCGGCGCGCCGCCGCGGGGGTGGTGTGCGCCGCCGCCGGCGGCGGGCTCGTCGGGGGAGACCATCGTCATTCCTCCACAGGGTCGCCGTCGGCGAGGATCTGGTACAGCCGCCGCCTGGTCTCGGTCAGGACCTGCCTCGCCTGCCTGACCTGCCCCTCGGTGCCCGAGTGGGCGATCTGGAACAGCGCGGACGCCGCCTGCCTGGACAGGTCGAACAGCTCGTGGACGTTGTCCCCGATGTCCGGCGTCATCTCCTCCCAGGGGGCCCGGACCTCGTCCCCGTGCTCCTCGACGTAGGCACGCCCGGCCTCGGTGAGCTGGAACGTCTTGCGCCCGTCGGTCTCCTCCGCGCGCACCAGGCCCTCGTCGGTGAGCTGCTGCAGCGCCGGGTAGACCGCGCCGGGGCTGGGCTTCCATCCGCCCTGGCTGCGCTCGGCGATCTCCTGGATGATCTGGTAGCCGTTGCGCGGCTCCTCGGCGAGCAGGGCGAGGATCGCCGCCCGTACGTCACCGCGCTTGGCCTTCCTGGGCCGTCCGAAGCCCCGGGGGCCGAACGGGAAGTTGCCGCCCGCCCACGGCGGCCCGAACGGGCCCGGCCCGAAGCCGCCCCACGGGCCGCGCCCCCGCATGCCGCCCCTGTGCCGGTGCTCGTGAGGGCCCCCGCCCTCGTGATTTTCCTGGTGCCACATGGTTGCCCCCTTCATCAACGCCTCGTGCATCGCGCGCCGCATGTGTCGGCGCATCTCGTGTCTGAGCCTGTGGCCGAACTCCGGGCCGGCCCAGGGTCCGCCGACCGTGTGTGCCGAACTCATCGCAGTGCCCCCTTCTGGTGCCCGATTCGTCTGGTTCACGATCCGTTCTCGATGGCTCAACGATATATCGCGAGCGTTCTGGCGACAATCCCCAGGTAAGAGTGACATAGCTCACGAGGAAGTTTTTCGAGTAGGGGGAACAGGCCCCGAGACCGTAGCGTTATCTCTCACGAAGACGGGATCGTTCTGCTCTGAGAGGGCTGGGGGGTGCTCTTGGAGCGGGACGATCCCGTCTTTGTCGTTCCGGCCGCCCCCGCGCGGCATGCTCGGGGTCGCCGAAGCCTTGTGGCACGTTCCCGCCGCCGCCGTGTGGCGGGGGCGACACGGGTCAGGGTGGGTGGGCGCTTCGCGGAATTTGTCGGTGCTTTGCCGTACAGTCTCAAAGCGTGATCTTGTCATGATGGGGCACTCGCACGCCCTCAGTGGGGCGGCGGTGTGGCTGGCGGTCGCGCCGGCCCTGGTGGCGCTGCCGGAAGCGGTGGGACATCCGGAGCTGGCGACGATGACGGGGCCGATCCTGACCCCGCCCGAGCTCGTCGCGGGCGCCGTGGTGTGCGCGGGCGCGGCCATGCTGCCCGATCTCGACCATCCCAGTGCCACGATCGCCCAGACGTTCGGACCGGTGACCTGGCTGCTCAGCAAGGGTGTGAACTTCGTGAGCGGCGGGCACCGGCACGCCACCCACTCGCTGCTGTTCAGCGTCCTGATGGGGGTGGGCGCGCACCTGCTCGGCGACCGCTACGCCATCGGCCGCGACATCCTGGTCGTGCTGATGATCGGCCTGGCGATCCGCGCCGTGGGCATCGGCGTGCCCGGCAAGACGCTCACCTCCGCGATCGTGAACGTGGGACTCACCGCGGGGCTGTTCCTGAGCTTCATGACGCTTGGGGTCACCTACTCCTGGCTGGGGCTGGCCATCGGGGTCGGCTGCCTGGTGCACGTGATCGGCGACTGCCTGACCGAGCGCGGCTGTCCCGTCTTATGGCCGATCAAGGGGCGCTGGCTCCTGCCGTGGGACATCGGCATCAAGACCGGCAAGGCGTTCGAGAAGCAGTTCCTCGGCCCCGCCCTGTCGATCGTGGTGATCGCGCTGTTCTGCCTGCGGCTCATGCCCGCCTGAGCGGGGACGCGTTCCGAAGCGTCCGCAGGATCTTCCCGAAAGCCGAAAAATTCGGCTGTTTGCCGACGGCAGTCCTATGGCCGACAGCCTACCCACTAGTAACTTGATGTCGAGATATCTTGAGCGATATCTTGACGTCGAGACATCCGCCGAGCCGCACAGGTTAGGGCAACCTAATTGTCAGGAGTGTCCCGTGCGTGCGGGAGGATGCACACGAAACCTGTGACAAGCCCGGAACCCTGGGGAGGCGAACTTCGTGTCCGCGAACAGCTTCGGCAGCCGTGACACGCTGCGCGTCGGTGACGCGTCATACGAGATCTACCGGCTGGACGCCGTCGAGGGGTCGGCGCGCCTCCCGTACAGCCTCAAGATCCTGCTGGAGAACCTGCTCCGCACCGAGGACGGCGCGAACATCACCGCCGACCACATCCGCGCCATCGCGGGCTGGGACCCGAACGCCCAGCCGAGCGTGGAGATCCAGTTCACCCCCGGCCGCGTGATCATGCAGGACTTCACCGGCGTGCCCTGCGTCGTCGACCTCGCCACCATGCGCGAGGCCGTACGCGACCTGGGCGGCGACCCGGCGAAGATCAACCCGCTCGCGCCGGCCGAGATGGTCATCGACCACTCGGTCATCGTCGACTTCTTCGGTCACCCCGACTCCTTCGTCCGCAACGTCGAGCGGGAGTACGAGCGCAACCGCGAGCGCTACCAGTTCCTGCGCTGGGGCCAGACGGCGTTCGACGAGTTCAAGGTCGTCCCGCCGGGCACCGGCATCGTCCACCAGGTCAACATCGAGCACCTGGCCCGCGTGGTCATGACCCGCGACGGCAAGGCGTACCCGGACACCTGCGTGGGCACCGACTCCCACACCACGATGGAGAACGGCATCGGCGTCCTCGGCTGGGGCGTCGGCGGCATCGAGGCCGAGGCCGCGATGCTCGGCCAGCCGATCTCGATGCTGATCCCGCGGGTGGTCGGTTTCAAGCTGACCGGCAAGCTGCCGGCCGGCGCCACCGCGACCGACCTCGTGCTCACGATCACCGAGATGCTGCGCAAGCACGGCGTGGTCGGCAAGTTCGTGGAGTTCTACGGCGAGGGCGTCTCCAGCGTGCCGCTGGCCAACCGCGCCACGATCGGCAACATGAGCCCCGAGTTCGGCTCCACCTGCGCCATCTTCCCGATCGACGGCCAGACCATCGACTACCTGAAGCTCACCGGCCGCTCGCCCGAGCAGGTCGCGCTGGTCGAGGCGTACGCCAAGGAGCAGGGCCTGTGGCTCGACCCCTCGGCGCCCGAGCCCGTCTTCAGCGAGTACATCGAGCTCGACCTGTCGACCGTCGTCCCGTCGATCGCCGGGCCCAAGCGCCCGCAGGACCGCATCCCGCTGGCGGACGCCAAGTCGGCCTGGCGCGCGGCGGTCCGGACGTACGTCACGGACGAGTGCATCGAGGGCCCCGCCGACGAGGCGTCGGCCGAGTCGTTCCCGGCGTCGGACTCGCCGGCGATCTCGCACAGCGGGGCGGGCGACGTGCCGCACGCCGTGCGGCGCAACGGCGAGCGGCCGCACCGGCCGACCCCGGTCACGCTGTCGGACGGCACGTCGTTCGAGATCGACCACGGTGTCGTCACGATCGCCGCGATCACATCCTGCACGAACACCTCCAACCCGTACGTCATGCTCGGCGCGGCCCTGCTGGCGAAGAACGCGGTGGACAAGGGCCTGTCGCGCAAGCCCTGGGTGAAGACCTCGCTCGCCCCGGGCAGCCAGGTCGTCACCGGCTACTTCGAGCGGTCCGGCCTCCAGCCCTACCTGGACAAGCTGGGCTTCAACCTCGTCGGCTACGGCTGCACCACCTGCATCGGCAACTCCGGCCCGCTGGAGCCGGAGATCTCCGCGGCGATCCAGGAGAACGACCTCGCGGTCACCGCCGTGCTGTCGGGCAACCGCAACTTCGAGGGCCGGATCAACCCCGACGTCAAGATGAACTACCTGGCCTCGCCGCCGCTCGTGGTGGCGTACGCGCTGGCCGGGACCATGGACATCGACCTGAACAACGAGCCGCTCGGCGTCGGCTCCGACGGGCAGCCGGTCTTCCTCAAGGACATCTGGCCCGCGCCCGAGGAGGTCGCGGCGGTGGTGTCGGAGTCGATCAGCCAGGACATGTTCCAGCGCGACTACGCGGACGTGTTCAAGGGTGACGAGCACTGGCAGTCGCTGCCGATCCCGACGGGCGACACCTTCGAGTGGGACCCGGAGTCGACGTACGTCCGCAAGGCGCCGTACTTCGACGGCATGCCCGCCAAGCCCGAGCCGGTGACGGACATCAGGGGCGCCCGGGTCCTGGCCAAGCTGGGCGACTCGGTCACCACCGACCACATCTCGCCTGCGGGCTCGATCAAGGCCGACACGCCGGCGGGCCGCTACCTGCGCGAGCACGGCGTCGAGGTCAGGGACTTCAACTCGTACGGCTCCCGCCGCGGCAACCACGAGGTGATGATCCGCGGCACGTTCGCCAACATCCGGCTG
This sequence comes from Microbispora sitophila, assembly GCF_014892245.1. Lineage (NCBI taxonomy): Bacteria > Bacillati > Actinomycetota > Actinomycetes > Streptosporangiales > Streptosporangiaceae > Microbispora > Microbispora sitophila. The sequence goes on from NZ_JADBGC010000031.1 coordinate 89,896, forward strand.
CGCAACCTGCTGCTCGACGGCGTGGAGGGCGGGTACACCCGCGACTTCACCAAGGGCGGGGAGCAGGCGTTCATCTACGACGCGTCGCAGAACTACCAGGCCGCCGGCATCCCGCTGGTCGTCCTGGCCGGCAAGGAGTACGGCTCGGGGTCGTCGCGTGACTGGGCGGCCAAGGGCACCGCGCTGCTCGGCGTGCGCGCCGTCATCGCCGAGTCGTACGAGCGCATCCACCGGTCGAACCTGATCGGCATGGGCGTGCTGCCGCTGCAGTTCCCGGAGGGTGAGAGCGCCGAGTCGCTGGGCCTGACCGGCGAGGAGACCTTCGACATCGTCGGCGTCGAGGAGCTCAACACCGGCTCGACCCCCGCCACCGTCACCGTGCGGGCCGGGGACGTCGAGTTCCAGGCCGTCGTGCGCATCGACACGCCCGGCGAGGCCGACTACTACCGCCACGGCGGCATCATGCAGTACGTCCTGCGCTCCCTGCTCGCCAAGAGCTGAAGGCCGGCCAAGAGCTGACGAGGCCCGCAACGCGCAGACAGCGCGTCCGCCACGAACCGGCGGCCCGGTCGACCACCGGGCCGCCGGCCCGGCCCTCCGACGGGCCGGTGTCACCCGTAGAAGGCCCGACTCCTGGCCGCGCGGCACAAGGAACTCCCGCTCCCGTCCTCGGAGCAGGGGAGGTGCTCCAATCGGTTCGCGGCTCGCCTACGCCCTGATGAGATAGCTCAGGATGGTGCGCATCTTCGCGAGCGTGGGCTCCTCCACCCAGCCGATCCTCTTGGTCAGCCGCTCCACGGAGATGGCACGGAACTGCTCCACCATCGCCCAGCTTTGCTTCTCCAGACCCGTGCCCGGGTCGATTTCGACGTGGCTGGGCCAGCCGCGCTCCGTGGTCGTCAGCGGCACGGTGAGCACCAGGCCCATCCGCACGTCGTTGACCGCGCGGCCGCTCATGATCACTGTCGGCCTCGGCCCGCCCTGCTCACGGCCCAGCGGCTGACCGTAGTCGGCCAGCCACAGGTCACCGCGGTTTATCCGCATCGAACTCCTTTCGATCGAGGTGTGCAGACCAGTCCTCGGGTTCGAGGCCGTCCGAGGCGGCGCGGTCGAATACGGCCGTCTCGGCCACGTAGTCGGCCCACCCTTCCGGGTCCTCCCGCCGGGTCCGCTCGACTGCCGCGTGCATCTCCTCCCAGAACTTCTTGTGCTCGTACTCCGCGACGGCGTCGTCGATCACTGCTGTCATGGGTCTGCCTTCCTGCTTGGCGATTGCCGCGACCTTGTCGCGAGTAAGAGTGCTGACCCGGATCGTCGTGTGGCGTTGCTCGCTCCCCATATCGCGAGGCTACGATCCTGTCTACAAAAAGTGCTATGGCGATGTCGCCGCGTGGGAGTCTGCGAAGGCTCTGATTACTCTCGCGACATATTTCGATTACTGACGGTGATTGTCCGAGTTCCTGGGCGTGGATAACCGGTTGCCGGGGCGGTGGGGCGCGCCGCTAGGGTCCGCGCATGGATCACGACGCGGCGCTGCTGCTCATCGGGGGAACGGCGGTCTTCATCGGGGCGGTCGTGCAGGGCGGGGTGGGGTTCGGGCTGGGCCTGGTGGCCTCCCCGTTGATCACGCTGCTCGACCCGACGGTGATGCCCGGCGCGGTCCAGGTCGTCAACATGGCGATGCCGCTGTTCACCCTGGCCAGGGAGTGGCGCAGGGCCGAGTGGCGGGGGGCGGGGTGGGCCCTGCTCGGCAGGCTCCCGGGCAGCGCGATTGGCGCCCTCGTGGTCGTCTACGTGAGCACGGTGACGCTCGGCGTGCTGGTCGGCGTGATGGTGCTGGTCGCCGTCGTGCTGACCGCCCGCGCCGTCGCCGTGCCGCGCAACGGCGCGACGCTGACGGCCGCCGGGTTCCTCTCGGGGATCACCGGCACGGCCACCGGGATCGGCGGCCCGCCGATCGCCCTGGTCTACCAGAGCGCCCGCGGCCCGCAGATCAGGGCGACACTCGCGATGTTCTTCTGCGTGAGCGCCGCCCAGTCGCTCGTCCTCTTCGCCCTCCTCGGCAAGCTGCCGCCGCGCGCCCTGGCCGCCGGAGCGGCGCTGGTGCCGTTCGTCCTGCTCGGCTTCGCGGTCTCGGGGCCGCTGCGCCGCTACCTCGACGGCGGGCGGGTCCGTACGGCCGTCCTGGCGGTGGCCGCCGTCTCGGCCTGCGCGCTGCTCGGGCAGAGCCTCGCCCACTGAGCGCGCCCGCGTGCCGGCCGCCGGAGCGGACCCCGGTGAGTGGTTCCATGCCACCCAGGGTCCGGGCGCCCGAGGCTCCGGCAGGCTGGACAGCCCTTCCCAAGATCGGCAGTGTGGCAATGCAGCCCGTGCAGCCCGCGCACCATGGGCAGCCGCCCTATGGGCCGCCCCCGGGCCACGGCGGGTAGCCGGCAGGTCCGCGGATCGAGTCAGGCCGACGCCTCCCGCAGGCGCTCGACCCGGACGCCGCGCAGGAGCAGTTCGGCGGTCGCCGCGGCGGCGACCAGGCAGGCGGCCAGGGCGGCGGCGGCCACGAGGATGACGGGGCCGGGGACGATCGTGTACGCGAGCGCCGGCGTCAGCGGCGGCTCGGCGAACTCGGGCACCCGGGGCAGCGCCACGCGGGCGGCCGTCACGCCGGCGAGCACGCCGGTGAGACCGGCCCACGTCAGCGTCACGGCCTGCTCGATCAGCAGGGAGCGTCGCAGCGGGCCGGCGCGGGCCCCCGCCGCCTCCAGCGCGGCCAGTTCCAGGGTGCGCCGCCGCGCGGCCGCGTACAGCGCCAGGACGGCGCGGCCGAGGGCGAGCAGGGCGGCGGCGCCCGCCGCCACGACGAGGAGGATCAGCGCGAGGCCCGGCCCCTCGCTCGCGTAACCGGTCCGCAGGCCCGCGGTGGTGCGGGTGGCCAGGACCGGCACTCCGGCGGCGCGAAGGCCCGTGAGGACCGCGCCCGCGCGGCCCGGCGCCGCCCAGATCTCGAACTCGGCCTTGTCCGAGTATCCGTACGCGGCCCGATCGGCCAGTTCGATGTCGACCACCCCGCCGGCGGCGTCGAGGCCGGGCACGGCGGCGGCGGGCACGGCCGGGGCGTACCCGGAGGCGAAGCTGTCGTCCAGGCCGGGCAGCTTCCGGTTGCCGGGCGTCCCGTTGGTCAGGGCGGGCAGCGGATCGGAGAACGTGGCGGGCACGGCCGCGCCCGCACCACCGGCCGCGCCACTCCAGGGAGACATCGACAGGACGAGCCCGGCCTGCCCTGCCACGGCGGGCCGCCACCTCGCCCGGTCGGTGAGGCCCGCGTCGAGGGCGGTCCAGCGGCCGTCCCGCCGCACGTCCAGCCCGACGACGCCCAGGTCGCCAGGCGGATGCTCGAAGTCGCTGGTGCCGGTGGGCGTGGACTGGACCCGCAGCCCGCGCAGTTCGCAGGTCCCCGTACGGCAGGCCGGGGGCAACCCCCACTCGTAGACCGTCCGCCCGTGCCGGGGCCGGGCGAGGGGGAGCACCGAGGGCCGGTCCTGTCCCGGCACCCGCACGTTCGCGAACAGGACGATCGTCCAGCCGGGAGGGATGTCGCCCACGGCGAGGCGCGCCCGGATCCGGTCGCCGGTGAGCGGCACGCGGGGAGCCACGGGGGCCGCCAGGCGCGGCATCAATTCCTCCAGCGCGCGGCCTCCCGCGTACGACGGGCGCCACAGCGCGACGGCGGCGAACCTGCCGGGGTCGGTCGCCAGCATGACGGGCGGCCCGGGCATTCGGATGACCGGCGCGCTGCCGGGGATGCCGGCCGACACCCGCCGCAGCGTCGCGGCGTCCCCGGCCCGGACGACGAACACGGTCTCCGCGCCGTTGTGGACGCGGGCCACCTCGGCGAAGTTGCGCGAGGTCACCGACCACGCCGCGACGGCGAAGACCGCAAGGCCCAGCCCCGCGCCGAGCACGATCACCGTGCTGCCGGTGGCGCTCCCACGGGCGATCTGGCGTACGGCGAGGAAGGGCGCGATCCCGCCGCGCGAGCGGGTGAGCCGGAACAACGCGGCGCACGCGAGCGGCAGCAGGCGCCGCGCGAGCAGCGCGAACGCCACCGCGAGCAGGCCGGGCGCGAGCAGGGCTCCGGTTCCTTGCCCGGCGGCGCCGCTGATCGGGCCGCCGGCGAGCAGTTCGACGAGACCGACGCCGGTGAGGGCGAGCACCACGGCCTCGGGGATCCAGGTGCGGCGCCGGGCGCGCGGGGTGCGCCGCCACTGCTCGACCACGGGACGCGTGATCGCGCTCCACGCCGCCGCGGCGGCAGCCAGGAGCCCGCCCGCGACGGCGGCCGGGCCGTAGAGCGCGGTCGGCCCGTCCAGCGTGACGGGCACGTCCGCGCGCAGGAACTCGCCGGCCAGCCGCGCGGACACCGCCCACGCGGCGGCCAGACCGAGCGGCAGTGCCGCCAGCAGCAGCACCACGGGTTCCGACAGACCGAAGGCCCACATCCGCGCGGTGCTCAGGCCGCGCAGCCGGGCCAGGGCGGTCTCCGGGGCGCGGGCGGCGACGAGGTCGCGCACGGTGAGGAACAGCAGCAGCCAGCCCAGCGCCACGAGCTGCAGGGTCACGAGGGTCACCGGCACCGACAGCGAGTCGATCTGGCGGCGGATCCGCGCGAGCGTGTCGTCCATGTGGGTGAAGACCGTGACGGCGTCCCCGCTCCGCCCCATGCCCGCAAGCCGGGCGTGCGCCGACTCCAGCCCGGCCAGGTCACCCCCGTTGATCATCCGCGGGTCGGTGTAGACGATCGCGAAGCCGGTCCAGGCGTTCCCGGCGGCGGCGTCGGCGGCGCTCGCGCCGGCCGGCAGGCCCGACAGCGTCTGCGTCTCGGGGACCGTGAGAAGCGGGTCGCCGTTCCCCTCGCCCACGCCGGCCGTCTGGGGGAACAGGTTGCGGCCGAACCAGAAGGGGTCGCCGGGGTCGGGCCGGTAGATCCCCACCACGCGCAGCGGCACGAGGCGCTCCTCGCCGTCCTCCCGCGTCGTGATGGAGGTGAGCTTCACGTCCGCGCCGACCCGGAATCCGGACGCGCGGGTCACCATGATCTCCATGGCGGAGCGCGGGCAGCGGCCCCTGAGCAGCGTCACGTGGCCGCACTGCCCTTCCTGCCACATCAGCGGATAGGTCTTCTTGCCCCGCGGGTCCGGGCTGAGCAGTTCGGCGCCGGGAACGGGCGGCCGCAGGTACGGCACGGACACCCGGCGGGCGAGATCGGCGGCGTCGCCCCGCACCGACGTGACACGCCAGCCCCGGTGGTCGGGAGGGGCGGTGTCCAGGGCGTCGCGGAGCACGGCGGAGCGCGCCGCCTGGGCGTAGAGGGGGCCGAGGGACGCGGCGGCCACCGTGACGGCGGCCACGACGAGAAGCGCGAGCGACAGCCACCGGCGCCGCCACAGACCGCGGAGCGTCATTCGCCGGCCCTCCGCAGGATCACGCCGTCGCGCAGCGGCTCGACCCGGGCCATCGACCCCGGTGGCAGCAGTTCGTGATACTCGGGCGGAAGCTGGACCGCGCCCTCGCGCCCGATCACCACGAAGTCCTCCCCGTCCCTGCCCTCGGCGCCGATCCGCCCGTCCCTGATGGTGACCGTACGGCTCATGGCCTCGCCGACCCGGGGATCGTGGGTGACCACCACGGACGTGGACCCCATCTCCTTGATCAGCTCGACCACGGCCCGGCCCGACTCCGCGTCGAGCTGGCTGGTGGGCTCGTCGGCGAGCAGCAGGCGGGGCCGGTTGGCCAGCGCGATCGCGACGGCGAGGCGCTGCTGCTCGCCGCCCGACAGCAGCCCGGCCGGGCGGTCCCGCACGGAGGTGAGACCGACCCGCTCAAGCAGTTCGACCGCCGGCCGCCGGGCCCGCCGCCGTACGGCCCGCTGGGCGAAGGCGACGTTCTGCGCCGCGGAGGCGTACGGGATGAGGTTGCGGGCCGGATTCTGCAGGACGACGCCGATCTGGGCGGCCCGCAGCCGGTCGAGCGCGCGCGGGCCGAGCCTGCCGACCTCGGCGCCGCCCAGCCACAGCCGTCCCGCGCTCGGCCGCAGCAGCCCCGCGAGCAGCCACAACAGGGTGGACTTGCCCGCTCCCGAAGGCCCGAGCAGCGCGACGCTCTCGCCGTCCTCGACGACCAGGTCGATGTCGCGCAGCGCGACGACCTCGATCTCCCTGGTCTTGTAGATCTGCACGACGCCGTCGCAGCGCACGGCCGCACTCGTGGGCGCGTTCGCCGGAGCGGTCATCACCGGCTCACCGCCGCCCGCAACTCGACCACGCGGTCGCACCGGCCGGCCACCTCCGGATCGTGGGTGGCCACGACCAGGGCGGCGGGCGACGCGAGCAGCGCCTCCAGCACCAGCGCCCGGTTGACCTTGTCCTGCTCGGCCGTCGGTTCGTCGGCGAGCAGCACCCGTGGCCGGAGCGCGAGGGCCCGGGCGACCGCCACCCGCTGCTGCTGGCCGCCGGACAGCTCCTCGACCAGGTGCTCGGCATAGGCCGTGAGCCGCATGCGCGCCAGCGCCTCGGCCGCCTCGGCCCGTGCCTCCCCGGCCGTACGGCCCGCGGCGCGCAGGGCGACCTCCACGTTCTCCGCGGCGGTCAGCAGCGACAGCAGGCCGTAGGACTGGAAGACCAGCGCGGTCTCCCGGCGCAGGTCCGGGCGCTCGCCGAGCGGCACTCCGCCGACCAGCACGCGGCCGGAGGCGGGCGCCAGCAGGCCGCCGAGCGTGGTCAGCAGAGTGGTCTTCCCCGAGCCCGAGGGGCCGACGAGGGCGACGCGCTCGCCCGGCGCGACGTCCAGCGACAGGTCGCGCACGACCGCACGGCCGCCGGCGCGGCAGCTCAGCGACTGGCAGGACAGGACGGGCTGGGGCATCACCGGCCTCCGCATCGCCGGCCCCGCCGCCACACGCGGGGGGCGTCCTCGCCGACAGTAGGAGTCCCGGGGTCACGAACGTGTCACGATCACCCGCCGAATGGGGCGGGATGGAACGACGTCCGATGTTGATCGTGCGTTTCTTCATTGTTACCGCGAACAACAAACGTTACCGTCCTGTGTCTTTCACCACCTGGGCTTTGGGCTTACGTTGTCTCAAACAACATTCCCTGGAGCGGTGAACGCCGTGACCCGGCCCCTGCCGTACCGGGTGGCCAAGGTGCCTACAGCCCACAAGATCTGCCCAGACGGCGGGAAGGGGCACCGGCTCGGCCGCACCCCCTCATAGACCCCCAGTCAAAGAAAGGACCCACGCATCATGCGCAAGGGGATCCTCAGCATCGGCGCCGCGGCCGCGGCGCTCACCCTCGGTCTCACCGCCTGCGGGGGCGAGAGCGGTGACACCTCCGCGCAGTCAAGCGGCGCCCCCTCGTCGGCCGCCGCCGGTGACGCCAAGCCCGGCAAGATCGGCGTCATCCTGCCGGACAGCAAGTCCTCCGCCCGGTGGGAGACCGCCGACCGCAAGTACCTGGAGGAGGCGTTCAAGGCGGCGGGTGTCCAGTACGACATCCAGAACGCCCAGGGCGACAAGACCGCGTTCCAGACGATCGCGGACCAGATGATCACCAACGGCGCCACCGTCCTGATGATCGTCAACCTCGACAGCGGCACCGGCAAGGCCGTGCTGGACAAGGCCAAGTCGCAGGGCGTCGCGACGATCGACTACGACCGCCTCACGCTCGGCGGCAGCGCCTCCTACTACGTGTCGTTCGACAACACGGCGGTCGGCAAGCTGCAGGGCGAGGGCCTGGTCAAGTGCCTGACCGACAAGAAGGCCGACAAGCCGATCATCGCCGAGCTGAACGGCTCGCCGACCGACAACAACGCCACCCTGTTCAAGCAGGGCTACGACAGCGTGCTGCAGCCGAAGTACGACTCCGGCGACTACAAGAAGGGCCCGGACCAGTCGGTTCCGGACTGGGACAACACCCAGGCCGGCACGATCTTCGAGCAGATGCTGACCCAGGAGCCGAAGATCGCCGGTGTCCTCGCCGCCAACGACGGCCTCGGCAACGCCGCGATCTCGGTGCTGAAGAAGCAGAAGCTGAACGGCAAGGTCCCGGTCACCGGCCAGGACGCCACCGTGCAGGGCCTGCAGAACATCCTCGCCGGTGACCAGTGCATGACGGTCTACAAGGCCATCAAGAAGGAGGCCGACGCCGCCGCGCAGCTCGCCGTCTCGCTGGCCAAGGGCGAGAAGCCGCAGGCGAGCGGCACGGTCAAGGACACCGAGGGCAACCGCGACGTCCCCTCCGTGCTGCTGGAGCCCCAGGCCATCTTCTTCGACAACGTCAAGGACGTCGTGGCCGACGGCTTCGTGAGCAAGGACGAGCTGTGCACCGGCGACTTCGCCGACAAGTGCACCGAGGCCGGCATCAGCTAAGCACCATCCATCCACCGGGTGCGTACGGCGACGCGGACCCCCTGAGCGGGTGACGTGCTGAGCCGCGACGAGCACCGTGCGGGGCGCCCCGTCCTGACCTGGCACCGTTCTGACCAGGCACAGGGCGCCCCGCACCGCCCGGAGCGACGAGAGGCGGCCCGGAGAACGGCGCCGTACCGGCCCCATCGATCTACGGAGTAGCCCATCGTGTCCCAGGGACCGATCCTGGAACTGCGCGGCATCAACAAGAGCTTCGGCCCCGTGCAGGTCCTTCACGACGTCGCCTTCTCGGCCTATCCGGGCGAGGTGACAGCACTCGTCGGCGACAACGGCGCCGGCAAGTCGACGCTGGTCAAGTGCATCGGCGGCATCCACCCGATCGACTCGGGCGAGTACTTCTTCGATGGCGAGCGGGTCCACGTGAGCGGGCCCAGGGACGCGGCGGCGCTGGGCGTCGAGATCGTCTACCAGGACCTCGCCCTCTGCGACAACCTCGACATCGTGCAGAACATGTTCCTCGGCCGCGAACGCCGCAGCGGTCTGGTCCTGGACGAGGACACGATGGAGGAGATGGCGGCCAAGACCCTGGCCGGCCTGTCGGTGCGCACCGTCAAGTCGCTGCGCCAGCACGTCTCCAGCCTGTCCGGCGGTCAGCGGCAGACCGTGGCGATCGCCAAGGCCGTGCTGTGGAACAGCAAGGTCGTCATCCTCGACGAGCCGACCGCGGCCCTCGGCGTCGCGCAGACCGCCCAGGTGCTCGAACTGGTCCGCCGCCTGGCCGACAAGGGTCTCGCGGTGGTGCTCATCTCCCACAACATGAACGACGTCTTCGCCGTGTCCGACCGGATCGCGGCGCTGTACCTGGGACGGATGGCGGCCCAGGTCAAGGCATCCGAAGTGACACACGCGCAGATCGTGGAACTGATCACCTCCGGGCGCAGCGGGGAGCTCGGGCTCAAGAACGGCAACGGAGCGGCATCATGACAACCGAAACGCTCCCCAAGCAGGAGAACGCCGAGTCCGCGCTCGGCGGGCACGTCAAGGGCTACCTCGAGCGGGTCAAGGGTGGTGAGCTGGGGGCGCTGCCCGCGGTCTTCGGCCTCGTCATCCTCTGTGTGGTCTTCTCGGTCCTGCGCCCCGCCTTCCTGTCGGCGGTCAACTTCGCCAACCTGTTCACCCAAGGCGCGGCGGTCGCCGTCATCGCCATGGGCCTGATCTTCGTGCTCCTCCTCGGCGAGATCGACCTGTCCGCCGGTTTCGCGAGCGGCGTCTGCGCGGCGGTGCTCGCCGTGATGCTGACCCTGCAGGGCTGGCCCTGGTATCTCGCCGTCCTGGCCGCGATGGTCACCGGCGCGGTCATCGGCCTGGTGCTCGGGTCGCTGGTGGCCAAGCTCGGCATCCCGTCCTTCGTGGTCACGCTGGCGGCGTTCCTGGCCTTCCAGGGCGTCGTGCTGCTGCTGGTGAAGGACGGCACCAACATCTCGATCCGCGACGAGACGATCCTCGCGATCGCGAACAAGAACGTCCCGCCGGCCGCCGGCTGGGTGGCCCTGGTCGTGGGCGTCGCCGCGTACGCCGCCATCCAGTTCCTGCAGGCGCGCCGCCGCGCGGCCCGCGGCCTGGTGGCCACTCCCATCGCGGTCATCGCCGGCCGGGTCGTGACGCTCGCCGTGGTCGCCGGCGTCGCGGTGTACGTGCTCAACCTGGAGCGCAGCCGCAACGCGGCGATCGTGTCGCTCAAGGGCGTGCCGATCGTCGTCCCGCTGATCGTGATCCTGCTGATCGTCTGGACCTTCGTGCTGCGGCGCACGGCGTACGGCCGGCACATCTACGCGGTCGGCGGCAACGCCGAGGCCGCCCGCCGGGCCGGCATCAACGTGGACCGCATCCGCATCTCCGCCTTCGTCATCTGCTCCTTCATGGCCTCGATCGGCGGCATCATCGCGGCGTCGCGGGCCAACTCGGTCGACCCCAACACCGGCGGCAGCAACGTGCTGCTGTTCGCGGTGGGCGCGGCTGTCATCGGCGGCACCAGCCTCTTCGGCGGCAAGGGCCGGGCACTCGACGCGCTGCTCGGCGGCGCCGTGGTCGCGGTCATCGAGAACGGCATGGGCCTCATGGGCTACAGCGCCGGCGTCAAGTTCGTCGTGACCGGCTCGGTGCTCCTGCTCGCCGCGGGCGTGGACGCGCTGTCGAGGAAGCGCGCGGCGGCGACCGGCAGAAGATGACGTGATCGGGACCGATAAGGTGATCTCCGACCCCTGACCTGCTCAGGTTCCCCCCGACCCCACGGAATCCGAGGCTGCCCCGATGATGCGCGCCGGTCCCTCACAGGAGGAGATCCGCAAGCACAATCTCGGGACGCTGCTGCGGCACGTCCATCTCGGAGGGCCGACCTCGCGGGCCGAGCTGACCTCGCTGATGGGGCTGAACCGGAGCACCATCATGGCGCTCACGGCGGACCTGACGGCGGCCGGCCTCGTCAGGGAGGAGCTGCCCAAGGACACCGGCCGGGCGGGACGGCCGTCGCTGGTCGTCCGCCCGGAGACGGCGCGCGTCTACGTGCTCGCCTTCGAGGTCGGGGTCGACCGTCTGGCCGCCGCGCGCATCGGCCTCGGCGGCGTGATCCTCGACCGCCGCGAGGTCGTACGGGCGCGCGGGCCGTTCGACATGGCACAGGTCGTGGGGACGCTGGCGGGCTTCGCCCGGCAGATGCGGCGCAAGACGCGCGAGGACACGATCTGCGTCGGCGCGGCGGCGGCGGTCTCGGGAGTGGTCCGCGCCTCCGACGGCGTGGTCAGGATCGGGCCCAACATCGGCGCGTTCGAGGTGCCGCTGGGGGAGGAGCTGACGAAGCGGCTCGCGCTCGGGCTGCCGGTGGCGGTGGGCAACGAGGCCAACCTCGGCGCGCTCGCCGAGCACACCCGCGGGATCGGCGTCGGCTGCCGCGACCTGATCTACCTGCACGGCGACGTGGGCATCGGCGGCGGCATCATCGTGAACGGCCAGCTCCTCGGGGGGTACGGCGGGTACGGCGGCGAGGTGGGCCACATGGTGGTCAACCCCGACGGCCGCCCGTGCGCCTGCGGCTCGCGCGGCTGCCTGGAGGCCGAGGTGGGGGAGCCGGCCCTGATGGAGCACGCCGGCCGGTACGGCGAGATGATCGGCAGGGACGCGGTCCGCGCCGTCGTCGACGCCGCCGACCGGGGCGACGTGATGGCCCAGGAGGCCCTCGCCCACGTGGGCACCTGGCTCGGGCTCGGCGTCGCCAGCCTGGTCAACATCTTCAACCCCGAGATGGTCGTCTTCGGCGGCATCCTGCGGGAGATCTACCTGGGCTCGGCCGCCCAGGTGCGCAGCCGGATCGCCACCGGCACCCTGCGCGCGACGCGGGAGCAGGTCCGGCTGCGCACCTCGGCCCTGGGCGACGACGCGACGCTGATGGGGGCGGCGGAACTGGCCTTCGCCCAGGTGCTCGCCGACCCCCTCGAAGCGTTGTCCCGGGTCGCCCCCTGAGCGACGGCGCCGGCCTGTGGACGCCGCGGACGCTACGCGGCGGCTACGAACGCCCTGAACTGCCGCTCCAGTGTCTTGGCCGCACCGCCAGGCCAGCTCTCGGCGATGGCCTCGGACAGGGGGTCGGGGAAGATGTCCTCCTCGTCCTTCTCCACCCCGTCGAAGATGGCTCGTGCGACGGACTCCGGAGACGCCTTCGGTATGTCGAGATTTCGGGACATGTCGGTGTCGATGGGTCCGGCCAGGACGGCATGGACGCCGACGCCCTGCCCGGCCAGAAGAGCACGCAGCGCCTGCGTCATGGAGAACGCGGCCGCCTTCGAGATCGCGTAAGCCGGCTGGACCGGCAGGGCCGCGATGGCCGACAGGGACGAGATGGTGACGATGGCGCCCCGGGAGCGAGTCAGCAGCGGCAGGAAGCCCTGGGTGACGTCGTAGGTACCGAAGAGGTTGACGGCGAGGAGCTGCTCGAGAGCGGAACGGTCGCCGAGGTCGGCGTAGAGCGCCAGGCCGGCGTTGTTGACGAGGACATCGAGAATCTCGACGTCGTCGACGGCCGCCCGAATCTGCGCCGGGTCGGTCACGTCCAGGGTCAGCGGCGTGACACGCCCGTCCCGGTGAGCCAGAGGACGGCGCGCGGCGGCGTACACCCGCTTGGCGCCTCTCCCGAGTGCCTCCCCAACCAGCGCCTGCCCGAGGCCGCGGTTGGCTCCGGTGATCAGAACGGTCTTGTCTGCGATGTTCGCCATGAGGGCGATCTCCTTGTCTTCTTCCTTGTGCGATGGTGCAGGCCGGGCCCCGGCTCAGGTCGCGAGCGCCGGTGCGTGACCGAACGTCGGCACCAGGCTCGGGTCGATGAATGTCGTGATGCGGCTGATCCGGGTCCCGATCAGGGTCAGGACCTGCACTCCGTACGCTTCGTACCGGCCGTCGTCCACGCGCTGGTAGACGACGAGGGCGGGCTGCCCGTTGGCCTGGGTGGGCTCCATCCGCCACAGGTCCGCGACCAGTACGTGATCGGTCAGGAACCCGACGACGGCCTCCCGGCCGGTGAACCAGGTGGGGATCGGCGGCATCTCCAGCTCGACATCGGCCCGCAACAAGGTCACCAGCGCGTCGGCGTCGGCCCGGGTGAACGCGTCGACATAGTCGTCGAGGAGGACTCGCCGGGTCTCCTCGTCCGGCTCGGCCAGGTCGTCCTCGACCGGTCCGGCCGCGGCCAGGCGGGACCGGGCGCGGCGCAGCGCGCTGTCGACGGCGGCGGCCGTCGTGTCCAGCATCTCGGCGACCTCCGCGGTACGGAAGGCCAGTACGTCGCGCAACGTCAGCACGGCCCGCTGCCGGGCGGGCAGGAGCTGGAGCGCGGCGATGAAGGCCAGCCGCACTCCGGTCCTGCCGGCCACGATCGCCGCCGGGTCGCCGGTGGCGAGCAGCCTGTCCGGCGCCGGCTGTAGCCACGCCGCCGACGGCTCGCCGAGTGCCAGGGTCACCTCTCGATCATCCGAAGGCGCGCCCAGTCCCGACGGGAGCGGCCGGCGGGAACGGGTTTCCAGCGCCGACAGGCAGGCCCGGGTGGCGATCTTGTACAGCCACTGCCGTACCGAGGCGCGGCCCTCGAACCGGCCGAACGCGCGCCATGCTCGCAGATAGGTGTCCTGCACCAGGTCCTCGGCATCATGGATCGAGCCGAGGATCCGGTAGCAGTGAGCGAGCAGCTCCCGCCGGAACGGTTCGGTCAGGGCGGCGAACTCGGTGTTCCTCGGCATCGCGGGCTCTCCTGGTGGTGCGGTGAGGTTCACGGCTATGAAGACCGGCCGCCGGCCGGAAACCCGTCGCCGCAGCCGGACACGGCGATGTGACGTTGTTCACAGACCCGCCGTACGACGACGACGGTGCGCCGGCCGGAACGGCTCGGCCAGGGCGGCGGCGAACCGCGCATTCGATCGCATCGCTGCTGCCTCCGGAGGAGACCCACCGGAGGGGGACGGATCAGTCGAGCGGGCGCGGCCCGGACGGGGTGATCCGGTATTCCGCTGCGCTCCCTGCGTCGTGGGCGAGGTCCACGACGGCCCTGGCGACCTGTCCGGCGGTGAGGATCGGCTGCATTCCTTCGGCGAGGGTGCCCGGGTCCACACCCTGGCGGGCGGCGTATGCGGCGACCGCGGCCGAACCGAGGGCGGTGGCCGGGGTCAGTTGCGGGTACAGCGCGACCAGCCGGATGTCCAGCCCGGCCCGCTTCGACTCCTCGGCCGCGTACCGGCTGATGTAGCCGATGGCGGCCTTGGCGGCGGCGTATCCGCCGCTGAGGGGAGACCCGGCCTGGACGGCCCCGCTGGACATCGTGACGATCACGCTGCCGGGAGGCAGCGGCTCGCGCAGCCCCGCCCGGATCCAGGCGAAGACGTGCCGGGTGTCGGCGTGCCAGTTGCGGCTGAAGGTCTCCCAGGTCTGCTCCTGCAGGGGCGCCAGGTGCGGCGCCGCACCGGCGTTGAGGACGATCAGGCCGGGACGGTGTTCGCGGATCACCTCGTGCGCGAGCGTCTCGTCGGTGGCGTCGGCGGGCAGGGGGGTGAAGGCCGTGCCGAGGTCGTGGCGCACGGCGTCCAGCTCTTGCTCGTCGCGCGCGACGCCGACCACGCCGGTGCCGGAGGCGACGAGCGCGGTGGCGATCGCGCGCCCGAAGCCCCGGCTCGCACCGGTGACGACGGCGGTCTGGAAGGAATTCGACATCGAAGGCTCCGTAGGGTGGAGGAACTCGGTTCGATATCAAGACCCGTCGCCGGAGGAAAATCCGGCGGCGCGCGGGAAACCGCGGGAGTGATCTGAGCCACAGCCGGACGCCTCCACTCGTACGGGGCGTCGGGCGCCGTCTTCAGCGCAGGGCCTCGGCGGACGGGAGCTGCCCGGTGGTCTGGTGCAGGTGCGTGGCGAAGAACGCGTCGATGCGGTCTCACGCGTCATCCGCGGCCTTCTGCCGGAACCCGGCCCTGGCGATGATCCGGGCAATGCGCAGTGGCTTGTGCCTGTTGAGGAATCCGTGTCCGGCATCAGGGTATTCGCGCACGTCGTGCGGGACGTCCGGACGGGTCAGAGCCTCTTGCAGGCGGGCGGCGGCGCCTCGCAGGCTGGTGTCCCGTCCGCCGTAGCTCGCCACGACGGGGCAGATGCCCGTCAACGCCTCGGTGGCGTCCTTGGGGGCCATGCCGTAGTTGACGGCGGCCGCCGCATAGTCCGACTGCGCCGCGGCGAGGAGCGCGAAGCCTCCTCCGGAGCAGAAGCCGATCACTCCGACGCGGCCGGTGCAGTCCGGTCGTCCGGCGAGCCACGTCCGCGCCGACTCCAGCTCGTCGAAGCCGCGCCCGCGCTGCGCGGACAGCTCGCGGAAGGAGCGCATGACGCAGCGCAGCCGGGACGCCCCGGTCTGCGGTCGGGAGCGAAGGCGAGCAGGCCGGAGGGGGAGCCGGATCCTGACGGTGCCGCGTCCCCGACTGCCGATGAACGACCAGGTCCTGGCCCTCGCTCAGGCGATAAAGGCGGCGCAGCGGGAGATCGAGCGGCGGTCGAGCGAGGCGCTGCGGCACCTGGGCGTCACGCCCGCCCAGGCCGAGGCCATCCTGATCATAGGCGCGAACGAGCCGCTGGCCCTGCGCGAGCCGGGCACGCGCATCATCGCCGAGTCCGGCCACCCCAGCCGGCTGGTGGACCGCCTGGTGGACGCCGGTCTCGTCCAGCGGCGCATTCCCCCGGACGACCGCCGCCGCGTCGAGCTCACGCTGGCCCCGCGGGGGCGGGCCCTTGCCCCCGAGATCGTCCAGGCCCAGCAGTCGATGCTGGCCTGGGGCGCGCAGGCGCTCACCGGCCACGACGTGCCCGGCGTCCTGGCGGCCCTGCACGCCATCCTCCGCGACAGCCTGTTGGCGGACGTCCTCGGCGTGGCCCGATAGCGGCCGGGTGGCCGTCGGACCAGCGTGGTGAACCGGCCGGCGAGGGCCGCGCGGGACAGCCCGCCCGCGCGCCGACTTAGGCGGTCCTGGCGGCGGGGGCGGAGAAGGTGTTGCACACCTTGGGGCCGTTGCCGTACCAGCCGCGCTTGAGCCAGTAGCGGATGTTGCCCGCCTTACCGTGCCATTTGTCGCCGACGATCCACTTGAGCTGCTCGTCCCAGTCGAGCTGGTCGCGGCCGAGCGAACGCCAGACGCTGCCGATGAAGGCGCCGGAGAAGCACTCGGCCTGCAGCTCGATGCGGCGGTTGAGGTCGTTCACCCGCTTCTTGCTCAGCTTGGGGTACTGCCGGGCGAACTCGTACAGGATGCCGGCGCGGTCCTGGGCGTAGTGGCCGTACTCGTGGGCGATGACCGTGAAAAGGCCGAACTCCGTGGGGTCGGACAGCTGCCCCTTGGACAGCAGGATCCAGATCGTCTTGTTCCGCGGGCAGTACAGGCTCACCGCGTAGCTCGTCACGTACTGGCCGCAGCCCATGTTCACGCTCTTGGTGATGTAACGCACCCTGGGCGGGGAGAACGGCAGTCCGGCCTGCGTGAACTCCTCCCTCCAGGTCCGGTTGAGGCAGTCGAGCAGGTTGTCCAGATAGATCCGATAGGTATCGATGTCGCCGGGCCGGCGGCTCAGCTCGGAGCACTCGAAGAACTCGAACTCGCCCGTCGTGTAGAGCGGGTTCCTCGTCAGCGCTCCCGGGCCCGTGGGCATGGGCCGCGCCGACGACGCGTCCGTGCCGGACGCGCCCGCCGTACCGGTGAGGGACAGGGCTGCGGCCACCGCCGTGGCCGCGACGGCCGGCGTGCGGAGGCTTATGCGAATCATGAGTGGGCATCCCAAGCGGACAGAGAGATAGTCAGGAATGTGGCGAAACGTCCGAATACCCGGTAATGCGGACTTTTCCTTCGGGGGATCATGAGGGTAGGGCAGGAGGCGGCGACGGGTAAAGCGGGATCGACGTCGGCACCGGGAAGGTCTTGTGGAGGTTCGGTGCAACCCCTGATACCCCCGCACCTTCCTCGAACTAGACTCGATCCGTTCGATGGCGAGCGGGAAGGATGAGCGGTGGGGATTCTGGAGACGATCAAGGACCCGCTCGACGTGAAGCGCCTTGAGGCCGGGGAGCTGCCCGTGCTGGCTGAGGAGATCCGCGACCTGCTGGTCTCCTCCGTCGCGAAGACCGGCGGTCACCTCGGGCCCAACCTCGGCGTCGTCGAGCTGACCATCGCCCTCCACAGGGTCTTCGACTCGCCGCGCGACCCGATCCTGTTCGACACCGGCCACCAGGCGTACGTGCACAAGATGCTGACCGGGCGGGCCGGGCAGTTCGGCACGTTGCGCCAGGAGGGCGGCCTGTCGGGGTATCCCAGCCAGGCCGAGTCCGAGCACGACGTCATCGAGAACTCGCACGCCTCCACCGCCCTGTCGTACGCCGACGGGCTGGCCAAGGCGATCACGCTGCGCGGGGAGACCGGCCGCACGGTGGTGGCCGTGATCGGCGACGGCGCGCTGACCGGCGGCATGGCCTGGGAGGCGCTGAACAACATCGCCGGGCGCAAGGACCTGCCGCTGATCATCGTGGTCAACGACAACGGCCGCTCGTACTCGCCGACGATCGGCGGTCTCGCCTCCCACCTGTCGTCCCTGCGGATGACCCAGGGCTACGAGCACGTGCTCGAACTGGTGAAGAACAACCTCGGCCGGGTGCCCGTGGTCGGCGCGCCGCTGTACGACACGCTGCACGGCATCAAGAAGGGCCTGAAGGACATCCTGACCCCGCAGGTCATGTTCGAGGACCTCGGGCTGAAGTACGTCGGCCCGATCGACGGCCACGACGAGGGGGCGGTGGAGGCCGCGCTGCGCCGCGCCAGGGGCTTCCGCGGGCCCGTCATCGTCCACGTGCTCACCCGCAAGGGCAACGGCTACACGCACGCGGAGAACCACGACGAGGACTGCTTCCACGGTCCCGGCCCGTTCGACCCGCTGACGGGCGAGGAGCGGCCCAAGCCGCACAGCTGGACCAACGTGTTCAGCGAGGAGATCGTGAAGATCGGCGGCGAGCGGGACGACGTCGTCGCGATCACCGCGGCGATGCTCCACCCGGTCGGCCTGGCGGCGTTCGCCGAGGCGTACCCGGACCGGATCTACGACGTGGGCATCGCCGAGCAGCACGGACTGACCAGCGCCGCCGGGCTCGCCATCGGCGGCCTCCACCCGGTCGTGGCGCTCTACGCGACGTTCCTCAACCGGGCCTTCGACCAGCTCCTGATGGACGTGGCGCTGCACCGCCTGCCGGTCACCGTCGTGCTCGACCGCTCGGGTGTGACGGGGGACGACGGACCCAGCCACAACGGCATGTGGGACCTGTCGATCCTGCAGGTGATCCCCGGGCTGTCGATCGCCGTCCCGCGCGACGGCGCGCGGCTGCGCGAGCTGCTGGCCGAGGCGGTCGGGATCGACGACGGCCCGTCGGTGGTTCGCTATCCCAAGGGCGCCCTGCCCAAGGACGTGGAGGCCGTCGGCAAACTCGGCGAGATGGACGTGCTCCGCGCCGGCGACGCCGATGTGCTGCTGGTCGCGGTCGGCCCGATGGCCGAGGTCTGCATGGAGGCCGCGAACCTCCTCGACGCCCAGGGCATCTCGGCCACCGTGGTGGACCCCCGCTGGGTGAAGCCGCTGGACCAGGCCCTGGTGCTGGCCGCCGCCGCGCACAAGCTGGTCGTCGTGGTGGAGGACAACGGCCGGGTCGGCGGCGTGGGCGACGCCGTGGCGCGCCTGCTGCGCGACGCCGACGTGGACGTGCCGGTGCGGACCTACGGCATCCCCCAGCGCTTCCTCGACCACGCCAAGCGGGCCAAGATCCTTTCCGAGATCGGCCTGACCGGGCAGGACCTCGCCCGTCAGATCACCGAGGCCGTGGCGCGCCGGTCGCAGGTGATGGAGAGCCATCCGGCGCGGCTCGTGCAGCCCACCGATTGATAACCAGGAGTAATACCGGTGTGACCGGGAAGTCTGCAGGTCATCGACGTGATGAGGAGCCTGCGGATGAGCCTTTTCCGGACGAAGCCGGTAGAGCAGTCGATTGAGGATGCCGAAGGCGGCGAACATCGGCTCAGGCGCAGCCTGAGCGCTCTCGATCTCACCGTCTTCGGCATCGGCGTCATCGTGGGGACCGGCATCTTCGTGCTGACCGGAGTGGCGGCGCGCAACACGGCCGGCCCGGCCGTCGCGATCTCCTTCGTGGTCGCCGGGATCGTGTGCGCGCTCGCGGCCCTGTGCTACGCCGAGTTCGCCGCCACGGTCCCGGTCGCCGGCTCGGCCTACACCTACGCGTACGCCACGATCGGCGAGTTCCCGGCCTGGATCATCGGCTGGGACCTGATGCTGGAGCTGGCACTCGGCGCGGCGGTGGTCGCCTCGGGCTGGTCGGGTTACTTCGCCTCACTGCTGAAGAACTTCGGGATCTACCTGCCGTCGTCCATCGCCGGGGACGAGGCCGTCTTCAACGTCCCGGCGGCGTTGATCGTGATCCTGCTGACCGGGGTGCTGGTGGCCGGGATCAAGATGTCGGCCCGGTTCAACGGCGCCATGGTGGCGGTCAAGCTGGCCGTGGTGCTGCTGGTGATCATCGCCGGGTTGTTCTTCGTCAAGGGGGCCAACTACCAGCCGTTCATCCCGCCGTCCCACCAGATGGCCGCAGGGGAGGGCATGAAGGCCCCGCTCATCCAGGTGCTGTTCGGCGTGCAGCCGGTCGCGTACGGCGTCTTCGGCGTCTTCACGGCCGCCGCCCTGGTGTTCTTCGCCTACATCGGCTTCGACGTCGTGGCGACCGCGGCCGAGGAGACCCGCCGCCCACAGCGCGACCTGCCGATCGGGATCATCGCCTCGCTGGTCGTCTGCACGATCCTCTACGTGGCGGTCTCGCTCGTGGTCGTCGGCATGCAGCACTACTCCGAGCTCAGCGCGTCGGCCCCGCTCGCCGACGCGTTCCGGTCGGTGGGCCAGCCCTGGATGGCGACGCTGATCAGCGTCGGAGCCATCGCCGGGCTCACCACCGTCGTGATGATCCTCATGCTGGGCCAGAGCCGGGTGCTGTTCGCGATGTGCCGCGACAGCCTGCTGCCCCGGTCCCTCGCCAAGGTCCACCCGACGTTCCGCACGCCGTACCGGATCACGATCGTCATCGGCGCGGTCACCGCGCTGCTCGCGGCGCTGATCCCGCTGAGCGCCATCGCCGAACTGGTGAACATCGGCACGCTGTTCGCGTTCGTGATCGTCGCGGTGGCGGTGGTGGTCCTGCGCAGGACCCGCCCCGACCTGCCCCGCTCCTTCCGCACGCCGTTCGTGCCGGTGGTGCCGATCCTGTCGGTGCTGGCCTCGGCCTACCTGATGCTCAACCTGCCCGTGGAGACCTGGATCCGGTTCTTCGCCTGGATGGTCGTGGGCACCGCCGTCTACTTCCTGTACGGACGCCGCCGCAGCAGGGTGGCGACTACAACGCTTGGGGAAGCAGTCCTCGAACGGTGAGCACGGCGCCGACGGCGGCCAGCAGCACGCCGCTCGCGCCCAGCAGCAGGCGGTAGCCGCGGGGGGTCAGCCGGTGCCGGCCGGCCCCCACGGCTGCCGCGAGCGCCACCTTGGAACCCACCAGGACCAGATAGAACCCGCCCACGAAGGCAAGCGCGTACGCCGGGGCCCGGTCCCACGCCGAGACGAAGATCGGTGAGCCCACCGCGATCCAGAACAGCCAGGGGTGGGGGTTGAGCAGGTTCACCACCACGCCGCGCAGGACCTCCCTCGCGGAGGAGGGTGCGTCCTCGCCGGGGCGGGGCGGCAGGGCCGTACGGGCCTCGCGCAGCGTCTCCACGCCGAGGTACACGACGTAGAGCCCGCCTCCGACCGACAGCACGCGCAGGAGCGCCTGAGGCAGCGCCCCGACGGCCGTCACGGCGAGCAGCACCACGGGCAGATCGGACAGCAGCGGCACGCAGGCCAGGCGCACTCCCGAGCGGAACCCGCCGCGCAGGCTGGCCGTGATGACGAGCGTCAGCAACGCACCGGGCGTGACACCGGCGCCCAGGCCGAGGCTGAGCCCCATCAGCAGTTCCGTCACGCCGGCAACCTCCCGTTTCGTCCGCACGCGAGGTTATCGTCGCGACGCACCCACCTGGCCCTGTGCGTGCGGTCATGTCGGCGGCGGCAGGACCGGACGGCGGGTTGTCAGCCGTGGCTGAATCCCGGAAAACGGCATTCCCGAATGAGCTGCCGATACGGCGGTGACAGAGAGACCGGTCAAGCACCGGCGACGGTTGCGCCGTAAACATTACGGGTTACGTTTCCGGCAGGGACAGGATTCACCGCCCGACGCATCACTCGCCGAAAACCGGCCGCCCGGACCGGTCGCCGCCGGACGGCGGGCAGGTGCGAGGCCGCCCTTGCGCCCACGAACCAGCGCCATATTCGCCGTGCTCCCGTGCATGCGACATGCCCCCGAGTGGGCGCTGGCGGAGCCGCCCTGTCCTGGCCGGCGTGCGCGATGCGGCGCCGTCCTTTCAGGGGCGTACGGTCGGCACGCGGAGAGGCCGGAACAGGCTTGTGCTTCCAAATCTTATCAATTACCTTGACTCGTTGGAATCGCGACGGATAGCGCATCGATTAATAGAGAGCGAATGGGCCCGTGACCACGGAGGTCCTGGCGCAGAATTCATGGCATGTTCTACCGATGAGTCAGGTCGGTTTGTCGGACCGACCGCTGCCGGCCATCAAGGGAGTTTCGGTATGGCGTTATTCCATCACGGCGGTGTGCGCCCCACGGGCGTGCGCCGGCTCTCGGCGATGATCGCCGCCGGGGTCATGGCGATCGCGGCGGTTCTGGTCGCGCCGCGACCAGCGGTGGCGGACACGCCGTGGCTGGACGTCTCGGAGGACGGCTACGTGTCGATCAGCGTCCCGGCGGCCTACGTCGAGGCCAACGCGGGCCAGGTGTCGCAGCTGGCCGTCGAGGGGAACTTCGGCCCCTCCTTCGCGTGGGCGGAGTACGGCCTGACCCGCCGGGGCGACGTCTGGTGGGGAGCCCTCGGCCCGCTCAAGGCGGGGCTGTACTTCTACCAGATCACGGGTGACGACACCAAGGGCCTCAAGGATCCGACGAACGCCACCAGTGTGGCGTCCAAGCCGCTGTGGAGCACCTTCCTCGTGCCGGGCGATTCGGCGGGCCTGCTGGCGGACGCGCCTCAGGGACAGGGCGGCAAGGTCGAGACCCTGACCTACCGGACCAAGAAGCAGGAGCGGTCGGCGCTGGTGTGGACGCCGCCGCGGTACTCGGCCAAGGGCGCCAAGGCCTACCCGGTGCTGTTCCTGCGGTCCGGCGAGGGGCAGAGCGCCACCGACTGGCTCGACCTCGGCCGTGCCAAGCAGATCTTCGACAACCTGTCGGCCCGGGGCTCGATGGAGCCGATGGTGGTCGTGATCGGCGGCGGTGACGGGCCGGCTGACGACAAGGAGCTGAAGGACCTCCGCACGGCGGTCGCGGACAAGTACCACGTCCTCCGCGACCCGGCGCATCAGGCCGTCGCCGGCGTGTCCGAGGGCGGGACGCGGGCGCTGCGTGCCGCTTTGACCAAGCCGAACGAGTTCGCCTACGCCGGCTCGTTCTCGGGCCTGCTGACGGAGAGCGCCGGCCGGCCGGACGCGAAAGCGATCAACCGTGTCCTCAAGCTGGTGCGTCTGTACAC